>PLTD01000078.1 GCA_003165335.1 Rhodospirillales bacterium
TACTTTTCGACGAATTTTCTAAATACTTCAATTTAACCTGATTTTTGCGGTGAAATATTGGTTCATTTTTAGAATTACCTGTACAGAACCTTCACATCATGTAAGTCTTAAAAAGATAACTTGAAGAGCACGTCCGGCTTCATATGGGGAACGGTCGAAATGCCTTCGAAAAGCGCATGGACCTTTGCATTGCTGGCGGCGATCGCGCTGGTCCAGCCTTATCATAACGCATCTGCGGACGAGGCTGGGTGCCTGGTTGTTGGCGTCTGGGGCGAGGCGCGCGGAGAACCGATTCCAGTCATCGAAGCCGTCGTTTCCACGATCGTGAATCGTGCACGTGCGCGCGGGCTCTCAGTTTGCGACGCAGTTATGGATCCTGCGGCCTTGACCGGCGTTACACCGGCAATGCACGAGTTGTTCTCGCAAGCCGCCAGTCCGCACGGCAGCATAACCGAACAACCCCATACCGGCCACGACCGGGACCAGCTTGCTGCTGTCCAAACCGCTGCAGCTGCCGCTTTGGCCGGGACTCTTCCGGATCGATCGAAAGGTGCGACGCATTTCTATTCGCCCGCCGGTATGCGTGATCTCGGACTTTCGGCTGCCCCCAGCTGGGCGGCTTCGATGGTACATACCGCCACCGTGGGGCCATTCGTCTTTTTGAGGGAAAAAGGCCTCTTGCCGCCGGCGCAGTCAAACCTCGCGCTTTCGATTCCCACGCCACTTCGCAACTTTGCCCCATCGGCGGCTGACGAAGCGCCAAGTGCAGATGTGGGTAGGCCGATCGCGGACTTCGACCAGCCGACGTTGTCGCCTCTACCTGCTCCGGGCTCCGGCCAAGCCGCTTCGGGCGAGGCAGTCGACGTCAGACCTGGAGCGGCGACCGTGCAGGGGGCCGGGACCTCGCCGTTCGATCCGACACAACAGCTGAGGTCCGCAAGCCAATCGCTGGCCGACATTCGGGCTGCGCGGGGCGCCGACGCCGATGTCGAAGTCGCAACACTTCAGCCGGTGGATATTGCACCTGTAATGCTGAACTCATTCGCAATTCGCCGACCGATGGAGTTGGCCCACCCGGTTGAGTTTGGCCCGATAGTTCTGGACGCACCACATTTCCTGGAAGCAGAGGCCCAACCTTCCCGCGAGATGGAGGCGCCGCCCACACCCTTGCTTGGACCGGCAGACGAAAGGCCTGTGGCTGCGGCGCGATTCTCGATCGTTTCCCAGGCAGCTGCGGCCGAACTTCCGTCCCAAACGCAATGGACGTCACCAGACCACTCCCAAAGCGTCGATTCTCGGACACAACCAACGGCTCAGACGAACGAAGACGCCGTCGATGATAACTCTGCCGATCCACCGGCGCCTGTTTCAGCGATGCCTCAGCAAGCCGCGGCACCGGCGCCCGGCTATTGGAACCCGCCGCCTTTTCAATCACCTTCCTGGGCGCCGGCTGCCGCCTCGATACCGCAGCAACAGCCTATCCCCGCCGTGGGCTATTGGTCGCCTCAGCCGGGGCTATGGCTCGTTTGCCGAGGTGCTGGACGACCCATCTGGGTGGTGGCTGTGGACGGTTATCGCGTGCGTCCTTCGGCGGTTCGCGGCGCACGCTGCGGCATGTGAGCCTCCCCTGTAAGCTTCTGTTTTGAGTCTTCGGGCAAACACGATTAAACATCGGCTCGCACGTTTCCGATGAGCCCGCCGAATGCGACTCTACCGCCACGAAACCGATCTTCCTTTCGACGCGCAGGGCGCGGTGGTTACGCTTGGCAATTTTGATGGCGTGCATCTGGGCCATCAGGCCGTCATAGCCCAGGCGGCGAAGATCGCTCGTGCAACCAGCCGGCCGCTCGCGGTGCTCACGTTTGAACCTCATACAAGGGCCTACTTCCGGCCCGACGGTCCGCCTTTCCGGCTGACGCCGCTCAGGGCCAAGCTCCACGCGTTGGAAGCATTGGGTGTCGATCAGGTCATCGCGCTGGCCTTCGATCAGGCATTCTCAATGCTGTCGGCCGAGGATTTCGCCCGCGATGTGCTGGCGCGGGGATTGAAAGTCAGCCACGCGGTTGCGGGCGAGGATTTCCGTTATGGCAACAAACATGCAGGCACGATGGACAGTCTGATCCAGGCCGGCGCGAATCATGGGTTCGGCGTAACGCGTGTGCGCCCAGTCAGTGCAAATGACGGCACAATCTATTCCGCCACCGCGATCCGCCAGTTCATTGTCGACGGGCAAATGGGCGCGGCGGCAACCTTGCTGGGGCGCCCATGGGAAGTCGACGGCCATGTCGTCGGCGGTGACAGGCGCGGACGCCAATTGGGTTTTCCTACAGCGAATTTGAAGCTCGGCGAATATCTGCGGCCGGCATTCGGTATCTATGCCGTTCGCGCGCGGCTCGACCGCCCGGGCGCGTCCTGGATCGACGGTGTTGCCAATCTCGGCATCCGCCCGATGTGGCGCACCGAAGAACCTATGATAGAGGCCCATCTATTCGATTTCTCGGGCGACATCTATGGCCAGGTGCTACGGGTTCGCTTGATTGAGCGGCTGCGCGCAGAGGCACGATTCGACAGCATCGAGGCTCTTGTCCAGCAAGTCGACCGTGACAAGATTGCCGCCCGCGAGGCGCTGCTCAGCACGCCTGCTTGACCCCGGCAAATCGCCGACGGATAACCGCCCGCATGACCGACTATAAAGATACAGTATTTTTGCCGCGGACAGACTTTCCGATGCGCGGCGGCCTGCCGACCAAGGAACCCGAGATCATCGCCCGATGGCGGGCGATGGACTTGCATGGGCAAATCCGAAAGGCCAGCCGCGGCCGCGAAAAGTTCGTGCTGCATGACGGCCCGCCCTACGCGAACGGCAATATCCATATCGGCCATGCACTAGACAAAATTCTGAAGGATGTCGTTGTGCGCGGACAGCAGATGCTGGGCCGCGACGCACCCTACGTGCCCGGGTGGGACTGCCACGGTTTGCCGATCGAATGGAAGATCGAGGAGCAGTACCGCCAGAAGGGCCAGGACAAGGATCAGGTTCCGATTCTCGATTTTCGCGCCGAATGCAGGGCTTTCGCGCAAAAATGGGTCGATATCCAGTCCGACGAGTTCCAACGGCTGGGTGTCATCGGCGATTGGGCTAATCCCTACCTTACAATGACTTTCCCTGCCGAGGCGCAGATTGTTCGGGAAATCCACAAGTTCCTGACATCTGGAATGCTCTATCAGGGCATCCGTCCGGTCTTATGGTCGGTGGTCGAAAAGACCGCGCTCGCCGAGGCCGAAGTCGAGTATCACGATCATGTGTCGGACACGATCTGGGTGCGCTTTCCGGTTACCAGCTCGCCCAGCCCGGCCCTTGCGGGCGCCGATGTCGTTATCTGGACAACTACGCCCTGGACCATGCCCGGCAATCGCGCCATCGCGTACGGCGACGAAATCGAATACGGCGTCTATCAAGTGGTCGATCCGCGTGAGGCTCCGGTCGCAACGGGGGCGCGGCTGGTTATCGCGACCTCTTTGGCTTCAGTCGTCCAGGCTCATGCCGGCATCGGCGCCTGGACCGAGGTTGCAACGCTGAAAGGATCGGACTTGGCCGGCACTATCGCCGCCCACCCGTTCCGCGACATCGCAGAGGCCGAAGGACACTATGATTTCCCGGTGCCGCTGCTGTCGGCCGATTACGTGACGGAGGACGCGGGAACCGGATTCGTTCACACAGCGCCTGGTCACGGCGAGGACGATTTCGCCTTAGGTCAGCGTCACGGGCTCGAAGTCCCACGTACGCTAGATGATGAAGGCCGATTCTATCCGTCGGTCGCTCTGTTCGCAGGCAAGGTTGTTTTCACCCAAAAGGGCAAGCCGGGCGATGCAAACCCGACATCGATCGCTCATCTGCGCGCTGCCGGAAAGCTGCTCGCCAATGGCAAGGTCGAGCATTCCTATCCCCATTCCTGGCGGTCGCGCTCGCCGCTGATCTTCCGCACTACGCCGCAGTGGTTTATTTCGGTCGGCCAATCGGGGCTCCGCGATAAGGCACTCAAAGCCATCGCCGATACGCGCTGGGTTCCGCCGCAAAGCCGAAACCGCATCGAATCGATGGTCGCCTCGCGGCCGGACTGGTGCATCAGCCGGCAAAGAGCTTGGGGCGTGCCGCTGGGCTTTTTCGTGCGCCGCTCCGACGGCGTGCCGCTGGCAGATCCGGTGGTGCTGGCTCGGATCGCAGATATTTTCGAGCGGGAAGGGGCAGACGCTTGGTATTCCCGCCCGGCGTCCGATTTCCTGGGCAACGAATATAAGGCCGAGGATTACGATCAGGTCCGCGACATCGTCGATGTCTGGTTCGAGAGCGGTTCGACCCATGCCTTCGTACTCGAGGCGCGACCTGACCTGACCTGGCCGGCCGATCTTTATAGCGAAGGGTCTGATCAGCATCGCGGCTGGTTCCAGTCTTCACTGCTCGAAGCCTGTGGCACCCGCGGTCAGGCCCCGTTCAAGGCGGTCATGACCCATGGCTTCGCGCTGGACGAGCAGGGTCGCAAAATGTCCAAATCGCTCGGCAACACCACCGCACCGCAGGACGTCTGCGACCGACAGGGCGCGGATATATTGCGCCTGTGGGTGCTGGCCAGCGACACCGAGGACGATCTGCGGATCGGACCCGAGATTCTAAAATCCCAGGCCGATTCCTATCGTCGTCTGCGCAATACCTGGCGCTATCTGTTGGGTGCGCTGGACGGGTTCGACGAATCAGAGCGTGTAGCGGTCGATGAAATGCCTGAACTTGAGCGTTGGGTCCTGCATCGCCTGACCGAGATCGACAGTTTCGTGCGCAATTCATACGGTAAGTTCGAGTTTCGAGGTTTGCTGGGCGCGTTGCATAATTTCTGCGCGGTTGACCTGTCCGCCTTTTACTTCGATATCCGCAAAGACAGTCTCTATTGCGACCCTTCTGCAATGCTGCGACGGCGCGCAGTGCGGACAGTATTGGACAAGGTCTTCGAGTGCCTGACCGCGTGGCTGGCGCCGATATTATGCTTTACTGCCGAAGAGGCTTGGCTGGTCCGTCATCCCGGCGATAACGGCAGCGTGCATCTGACACTGTTTCCCGAGGTCCCTTCCCAATGGCGGGATGATCGCCTGGCTGCAAAATGGGCACGGGTTCGCGAATTGCGCCGCGTCGTTACCGGCGCGTTGGAAGTCGCGCGGGCCGACAAACTGATCGGCGCATCGCTTCAGGCAAGCCCTGTCCTTTACGTTCATGACCCGGCCGATCGGGCATTGCTGAGCAGTGTCGACTTGGCAGAAATCTCAATAACTTCCGATATGATATTGTCGGCTGATACCCCGCCGGCCGAGGCCTTCACGCTGCCGGATGTTACAGGTGTGGGGGCGGTCGTACTTATGGCGACTGGAGAGAAATGTGGGCGTTGCTGGCGGGTACTGGACGAAGTCGGCGAAAACCATGACCATCCGGAACTCTGTCATCGCTGCAGCGATGCCGTCGCCGATCTGCCGGCGGCGGCGCAATGAACGGGAATAGACGATGAGTCGGTTCCGCATCTATGTGATCGCAGCCACGGCCGCCGTGCTGGGCCTCATCGCTGACCAGGCGTCAAAATGGGCGTTGCTGGAAGTTGTCGGGCTCCGCGAGAACCCGCGCAACATTCGGGTGCTTCCGGTCTTCGATATAGTGATGTGGTGGAACCACGGGACCAGTTTCAGCCTGTTTCGCACCGGAGAAGCATGGGGACCCTACGTCTTCTCGATTGCCGCGCTGGCAATCATTGGCATTCTGGTGCTATGGCTTTCACGTATCGTGAGCCCGATCCTGGCAGCCGCACTCGGCGCCGTGATCGGGGGAGCGCTGGGGAACGTGGTGGATCGATTGCGGTTCGGCGCTGTGGCGGATTTCTTCTACGCCCATCTGGGCGATTATGGCTGGCCGGCGTTCAATATCGCCGATAGCTTGATCGTTGTGGGAATAGGCGTTTTGGTGTTCGACGGCATGTTTCTTAGCAACAAGGCGGACAAAATGGCACGAAGGAAGCAACCTTGACGAAAAGCATGTTGGTCCGCTCGGTAATTCTGACGACGTCTATCGCGGCCTTGGCCGGATGCAGCACGATCAGCAGCACATTGGGACTCGAACGGCACGTGCCGGACGAAAGCCAGGTTGTTGTGCGTCCTGCCCTGACGCTCCCGCCGGATTTCAACCTGATGCCGCCGGGGACGCCCAGTGCTGTCTCGGGCGAACATGAGGCTGGTTCTTCAATGACCGGAGAGGCCGCCGCAGCCGCCGCTCCAAAGAAGGAGGAACGCGGCTTTTTCGGTAGCATCCTGCACGGCGACTTCTTCGGTAACGATGTCGACGCCACCACCGCCAGGGAACATGCCGCGGAAAACACGCGCGCGCCCGATGTTAATGGTACACCCCAGGCGCCGGCTTCGGTGCCGCCAGCTGCAGTGTCCGCCGCGCCGGCTCCTGCTGCCGATGCAGCGCCAGCGCCCAAAAAGGAGGAGCCGGGCTTCTTCAGCAAGCTCTTCAGTGGCGATTTATTCTGATCGCAAAGCACTTTGCAGGCCGTGTCGGTAACATGAAGTTAATCTCGGTCGTTCGGGTTTGTGCGTCGCTGTTGGCTCTAATCGGCGGCCCGGCATCGGCGAAGGTCTTTAGCCCTACGACCTTCAAGCTCGCGAATGGGCTTGAAGTGGTCGTTATCGAGGATCACCTAGCGCCGGTGGTCACGCAAATGGTGTGGTATCGAACCGGCGCCGCAGACGAAGATGCAGGTCATTCGGGCATAGCCCATTTTCTCGAACATCTGATGTTCAAAGGCACGCCGACGGTCGGCCCCGGCGAATTCTCCAAAATCGTCGCGCGCAATGGTGGTGAAGACAACGCCTTCACCTTTTACGATTACACGGCATATTTTCAGACGATCGCCGCAGATCGCCTCGATCTGATAATGAAGCTCGAAGCTGACCGGATGCAGAACCTGTCGCTGAGCGACGATCAAGTTTACCCCGAGCGCGACGTCATCGTCGAAGAACGCCGTCAGCGTATCGACAGTTCGCCTGAGGCCCGTCTGGTTGAGGCCATGCGCTATTCCCTGTTGACCAATTCTCCTTATGGTCGCCCAGCGATAGGCTGGGAGCAGGAAATGGAAGCGCTGACCACTGCTGATGCGGTGGCTTGGTACAAAAAATGGTATACGCCCAGCAATGCAACATTGATCGTCGTCGGCGATGTGAAGCCCGATGATGTAAAGGCTCTGGCGGATAAATATTACGGTCCAATCCCGGCCCGCCCGGTACCAGAGCGTCTTCGTCCTCAGATCGCACCGCTGACGGGAGCAGAGCGCCGCATTACGCTTCGCGATGCCAACATACACCAGCCGGCTTTTGTTCGGATGTATGTCGCACCGAATTATTCGGCCAAGACCCGCAATCAAGCCTTGGCGCTCGAGGTCTTCGACGAGATTTTCGGCACGGGAACCACGAGCCGTCTGTACCAGACGCTGGCAGTCAAGATGAAGGTCGCGACTGGCGCATCAAGCTCCTACGACGACACGGCGCTGGACCCGATCGCCTATGATATTTCTGCCAACCCTGCGCCGGGCAAGGATATTGCCGAGGTCGAAAAAGCCGTTGATCTGGTGATTCAAACGCTTCTGAAGGGCGGTGTGACCGACTCTGAAGTCTCAGACGCCAAGACGCGGCTGCAGGCGCAGGCAATTCTGGCGCGCGATAGTTTGGATGGACCGGCGCACTCAATCGGCGAAGCGCTGTCGACTGGCCAGACGATCGACGATGTGGAGAACTGGCCAGACAATATCGGCGCGGTGACGACAGACGAGGTTAACGCTGCAATGCGAGCGGTCCTGGGGCCCGACGGCGCATCTGTAACCGGATGGCTTTTACCGTCGCAGGGAACAAAGGCGCCGATGGACGCTGTTGCGGCTGCAAACTCCGCGCCCGTAGCCTCGGGGCCGATCCGATGAGAATGCCGTTGCGCCGCTTGGTTCTACTATTTGTCGGTTTTCTTGCGCTGGTCCAACCGGCACATGCCGCTTTTCAAATTCAACGTGTCATCAGCCCGGGAGGAATCGAGGCCTGGCTGGTCGAGGATCACCGAATTCCGCTGATGGCCTTGAATGTCTCATTCAACGGCGGCGCAGCTCTTGATCCGAAAGGCAAGGAAGGCTTGGCTCTGATGACCGCGTCGTTGCTGGACGAGGGCGCCGGGCCTTTAAACGCATCCGCCTTTCAGAAGGAAATGGCGGATAAATCGATCGCGCTCAGTTACGGCGCTGATCAGGACAGTTTCTCCGCTTCGGTCAAAACCTTGACCCAATTCCGCGACCGCGCCTTCGAGATGCTGGCGCTTTCGTTGATGAAACCGCGCTTCGACTCGGATGCGGTCGAGCGGGTGCGCAATGAGATGCTGACATCGCTCGCCACCAGCATGGGCAGTTCAAATTGGATTGCGCGGCGCACTTTGTCGGAAGCGGTTTTCGCCGGACATCCCTATGCGCGACCGGCGAACGGCACTATTGCGAGCCTCAGGGCGATCGCAGCGCCCGATATGCGGCTTTTCCTGAAAAGCAGGCTAGGTCGTGATCAGATGATGGTCACTGCCGCGGGCGATATTACGCCAGCCGAACTTGGTCCCGCGCTCGACCGGCTTTTTTCCGGCCTTGCGGCAAAGGCTGAGCCATTTACGGTCCCCGATGTCGTATCCAAAGGGCAGGGACAGACGATCACGGTTGAGCGCGATTATCCTCAGACTGTGATCACCCTGGCGGCGCCCGGCATGAAACGGAGCGATCCAGACTGGTACACCGGTCAGATCGTTAATTACACGCTCGGCGGCGGCGGTTTCCAATCCAGGCTGATGGAAGACGTGCGCGGCGCTGGCTCCAAGAAGGGCCTGTCTTACGGCTTTTCTAGTGCATTTGTTCCTTACAAGCACGGCGGCTTGGTGCTTGCCGGGGGCTCGACCAAGAATGCGACGGCTGCCGAAACACTGGGAATTGTGAAAGACGAGTTTGGTAAGATGCATAAGGATGGCATCACTGACGCCGAAATGAAGGACGCCAAGACCTACATCACCGGTTCTTTTGCGTTGACCCTCACCTCGACGGACCGGCTGGCGGCGCTTTTGATGCAGCTTCGCGTGCAGGATCTGGGGATCGACTATCTTGATCGCCGCAATGCGTTGATCAATGCGGTCACTTTGGATGACGCAAAGCGCGTATCCGAACGTCTGCTTGATCCGGCGAAATTGACCACTGTGATGGTTGGAAAGCCCGGTGGATTCGACAAGGCGCCGCTTCCTAAAAACTGAGCGCCTTAGGAATCCTTGCGGGTCCTGCTAAACTTCCGATTATGACGATTCGCCGCCTGCCTGAAACTCTAGTTAACCGGATCGCTGCTGGCGAAGTCGTGGAGCGCCCAGCTGCCGCGGTGAAGGAGCTGGTGGAAAACGCCATCGATGCAGGTGCGACCCGGATCGAGATTCGGCTGCGGAGCGGCGGCCAAAGCCTAATCATGGTTGAGGATGACGGCTGCGGCATGGCGCCGGACGAAATCGAGCTTGCGCTCGAACGCCATGCAACCTCAAAACTGCCCGAAGACCGTCTGGACCAGATCGCCACATTGGGGTTTCGCGGCGAAGCTCTGCCATCGATCGGCTCGGTCAGCCGTATGACCATTTCATCGCGGCCGGGCGGCGCACAGTCCGGTTGGGCGGTCGCAGTCGAGGGTGGTGACAAACGCATCGTCGGTCCTGTCGCGTGCGGTCAGGGCACGCGAATCGAGGTGCGCGAGCTGTTCTACGCGACACCGGCGCGGCTCAAATTTATGAAAACGCCACGCACGGAAGCCCAAGCGGTACGCGATTCGGTGGAGCGTCTGGCGTTGGCGCGACCGGATGTTGGCTTCATGCTGTTCGATGAGGAGCGCACGCTGCTCGCTCTGAATGCCGAGACGGGCGATCTTGCAGAGGCACGGCAATCGCGACTGGCGTCAATATTGGGTCAGGAAGTGGCCGGCAATGTTCTTACGCTCAACGAGGAGCGTGAAGGGCATGCCATTTCAGGCTTTGCCGGGCTGCCGACTTTGAATCGGGCAACAGCCCGGGAGCAATATTTCTTCGTCAATGGCCGGCCTGTTAAGGACCGGCAGCTCAGCGGTGCAGTGCGAGGCGCGTACATGGACGTACTGGCCCATGATCGCCATCCTGTGGTTGCGCTGTTTCTCGATGTGCCGCCCGATATGCTGGACGTCAATGTTCACCCAGCCAAGACCGAGGTACGTTTCCGCGATTCCCAGGCTGTTCGCGGTCTCATCGTCGGCGCAATTCGGCGGGCTTTGGAGGTCGGTGGGCATCGAACCTCGAATACTGTGTCGGCGGCGACGTTGGAACGCTTTCGCCTGGGCGGGGCCGTACCACGGTCGAGCGGTAACCCGATTTCCCACGCCGCCGCAGCCCGCTATCTTCCCGATCGTCCAAGCCAGGCGGCTCGCGGCTTCGCCGATATAGCTCAGGCCGCATTCGCCATCGTCGATCGGCCCAGTGTCCGCGTCGAGACAGAGGCGTTCGGCCCAGGGCCCGCCGATCAGGCGCAGGTCAACTACCCGCTGGGTTCGGCACGGGCGCAATTGCACGAGACTTATGTAGTCGCCCAGACGCAGGACGGCATCGTCATCGTCGACCAGCATGCGGCGCATGAGCGGCTCACTTACGAAAAGGTTAAGGCTCAGCTTGCCCAGGGCCGGGTCGCCCGCCAGATATTGCTAGTGCCCGAGGTGGTCGAACTGGGGGCCGCCCGGGTCGATGCGCTGATCGATGCGACCGAAGCGCTGGCCGAATGCGGTCTTGTGGTCGAGCCGTTCGGGCAGGGCGCGGTTCTAGTGCGCGAGGCGCCGGCCCTGCTGCCGACGGGGAAAGTCGTGACAATGGTACACGACCTTGCGGAAGAGTTCTTGAGCGATGGCGCCGCCGTTGTGGGACGCCGGCTCGACCAGGTTTGCTCTTCGATCGCCTGTCACGGTTCGGTCCGCGCGGGTCGCAGACTCACGGTCGAAGAGATGAACGCGCTGTTGCGCGAGATGGAGGCGACGCCGCTGTCGGGCCAATGCAATCATGGCCGCCCGACCTATGTCGAACTGAAGCTCGGCGACATTGAACGTCTTTTCGGGCGGCGGTAGCGCAGTCTTCGTGATTAACCTTCAGGAACTCCGATATCTCGTCGCGCTGGCGGACAATCTACATTTTGGCAAGGCTGCAGCGGTCTGTGGGGTCAGTCAGCCGACGCTGAGTACGCAGCTCAAAAAATTGGAAGGGGTTCTCGGCGCACCACTATTCGAACGCACCAACAAAATGGTTCACATTACCCCACTGGGGGAGAGGGTGGTTGCCCGCTCCCGTCAGGCATTGGCCGAGACCGATGCCATTCTCGACATTGCCAGACAGCAGTTGCAGCCGGCACAGCGGGTCATCGAGCTCGGCATCATTCCGACGTTATGCCCCTATTTTCTGCCCTGGGCGATGCCGGCCATCAGGTCGACCAATGCCGTGGCCAAGATCACAGTCTATGAGGATTTCACTGCCAACCTGATCGACCGTCTATTGGCGCATCAACTGGATGTGGCATTGGTGTCGCTGCCGGTAGCGCATAAGGGATTCGAATCGAAAGTGCTATTCGAAGAGCCGTTCTGGTTCGCCTGCGGCCGAGATCATCGTTTGGCGTCAGATGCGCAGATTGGCGACGACGAGATGCAGGATGCCGATATGCTGGTTCTGACCGAGGGACACTGCATGCGCGACCAGATGCTGTCGATCTGCAATGCGGCGCAGGTAGAGGTGGCCAATGGCGATTTTCGCGCCACTAGCCTCGAGACCATTCGACAGATGGTAGCAAGCGGGATGGGCTGCACCTTGCTTCCGGCGCTGGCTGTCGCCCGAGCGCGCGAATCTGGAATCTGCGTACGCCCGCTTGCGAGCAAAGCGACACGCAGGGTAGGCTTTATTTGGAGGCCCAGCTTTGCCGGTAGCGATGAGATCATTGCGCTGGCCGAGGCAATCTCGAATCATCTGCCATCCGCGGTTCGGCGCTTATCCGCGCGCCGTTGAATTATATCGATAGTTACGGGCTATCGATATCATTCATACGATCAATTTTTCAAATGGCTTGCGGACGGTTACTCTTCGATTACTCAAGCGCGACGACCTGAATCCCAATGCTTGTCGTCGCAAATTCACAAGCTTAGGACGAGGTAATCATGTCAGGCGAAAGCAAGTGCCCGGTGGCGGGCGGGCATCAGACGGTTCTGGCCAGGGTAAATCGCGATTGGTGGCCGAAACAGCTCAATCTTCATAGGCTCCACCAGAACTCTCCCGTGTCGAGCCCGATGGACACGACGTTCGACTATGCCAAGGAATTCAAGAGCCTTGACCTGGATGCGGTGGTCACAGACCTCCATACGCTGATGACGACGTCACAAGATTGGTGGCCGGCCGACTATGGCCATTACGGGCCGTTCTTCATTCGAATGGCGTGGCACAGCGCGGGGACCTACCGCACCGGCGACGGCCGTGGCGGTGCATCTTGCGGCACGCAGCGCTTCGCGCCCCTCAATAGCTGGCCGGACAATGTAAATCTCGATAAAGCGCGCCGATTGCTTTGGCCGATAAAGCAGAAATACGGTCGGAAAATTTCTTGGGCCGATCTGATGGTTCTCGCCGGCAATTGCGCTCTGGAGTCGATGGGGTTCAAGACATTCGGTTTCGCCGGCGGACGCGAGGACGTTTGGGCGCCTGAGGAGGATATATACTGGGGACCCGAGGGCAAATGGCTGGCGGACGAGCGCTATAGCGGTGATCGTGAACTCGCAAACCCTCTCGCCGCGGTTCAGATGGGGCTGATCTATGTGAATCCGGAAGGNNATGGGCCTGATCTACGTGAATCCGGAAGGGCCGAACGGCAAGCCGGATCCGATCGCGTCAGCCCGGGATATCCGTGAGACTTTCGCGCGTATGGCGATGAACGATGAAGAGACGGTTGCGCTCATTGCCGGCGGGCATACTTTCGGCAAAACCCATGGCGCCGCAGATCCGGGCAAGTATGTCGGTCCCGAACCTGAAGGCGCGGACCTTGAGGCGCAAGGTTTCGGTTGGCTAAGCACTTATGGCAGCGGCAAAGGCGTTCACACGATCAGCAGCGGGCTGGAAGGTGCGTGGACGACCAACCCGGTGCAATGGGACAACAACTTCTTCGACAACCTGTTTGGCTTTGAGTGGGAGTTGACGAAAAGCCCAGCCGGCGCATTCCAGTGGACACCCAAAGAGGGATCCGCCGCCGGCACGGTGCCCGATGCGCACGATCCATCGCAGCGTCACGCTCCGATGATGTTGACGTCGGACCTCGCGCTCAGGATGGACCCCGCTTATGCGGCAATTTCGAAACGCTTCCACGAGAATGCGCAAGCCTTCGCCGACGCGTTCGCCAGAGCCTGGTACAAGCTGACCCATCGCGACATGGGACCGCGCGCCCGCTACCTCGGTACTCTGGTTCCGAAGGAGACGCTTCTGTGGCAGGACCCCATCCCAGATGCGGATCACGAATTGGTCGGGCCGCAGGACATCGCCGATCTGAAGGCGAAGATTCTGTCGTCGGGAGTGTCCATTTCCCAACTGGTCTCGACGGCGTGGGCGTCGGCGTCCACATTTCGAGGTTCAGACAAGCGCGGCGGGGCCAACGGTGCACGCATTCGCCTCGCACCGCAGAAGGACTGGGACGTCAACCAGCCGCCTCATCTGGCTATTGTTCTACGGACGCTGGAGGGCATACAGACGGCCTTCAACAACTCGCAGTCCGACGGGAAGAAGGTCTCGCTCGCCGATCTGATCGTGCTCGGCGGTTCTGCGGCCATCGAGTCGGCGGCGAAAAAGGCCGGACACGATCAGACTGTTCCGTTCACGCCAGGACGGATGGATGCATCGCAGAAGCAAACCGATGTCGAGGCGTTCGCCGTGCTTGAACCGACTGCAGACGGCTTCCGCAACTACCTCAGAGGCGGGCAGAATCTGTCGGCCGAGGAATTGCTGGTGGATCGGGCGCAGTTGCTGACCTTGAGCGCGCCTGAAATGACGGTTCTCGTCGGCGGCCTGCGCGGACTCGGTGCAAATGCAGGGCAGTCCGAACACGGCGTATTCACTAAACAGCCCGGTACGCTTACGAATGACTTCTTCGTCAACCTGCTGGACATGAACACCAGCTGGCAGGCGTCCTCAGCATTCGACGGCATTTACGAGGGACGTGACCGGGCGACGAACGCACTTAACTGGACCGGTACGCGTGTTGACCTCCTCTTCGGTTCGAACTCCCAGCTTCGTGCCCTTGCAGAAGTCTACGCATCCGACGACTCGAAAGGGGGGTTCGTGAAGGACTTTGTGGCTGCCTGGACGAAAGTGATGGATCTCGATCGCTATGATCTTGCCTGATCTCAGCGGGCTTCGGCACGTCGAGGGATGGCCAAGCGTTGTTGAGCAAAGCGAAGGGGGGGCTGGCGACAGTCCCTCCCTTTTTGTGTGGGAAATGTGCGGTTGGCCGCTCGCCTCAGTGGCGACGGCACTCTCTCAAGTAATGCGTGCGGAAGTCGCGCTCGGCTTCGGCGTCTCTGCGCGGCGTGGCCCGGCACCATTCGAAATGAACCCGGCGATCTTCGGACCAGCGGGTAGGATTCGATGTAATGCCGCGTGCACAGAAACCTGTTTCCCTGACCTCATGGGCCTGTCGGACCGCAGCCTCGGTATAGTCACGACAGAAATCGCCGTCACCGGCATAGGCACTCATTGGAGACATTATCGCTACCCCCAACGCTGCGGCGCTAAGTGTTTTCGTCATAAACTTCATCGTTTCCTCCCGACTTGAACCCATCGGGCGCTATGATTGCGCGCCGTAATGCCAAGCCTATTCGCCGTCTTGTGGCGAGACAAGGTTGGAAAGCACTTTAGGCTGAAGTTCCAGTTCAGCCAGCTTGCGCTTTACCGCCAGTAAGTCGGCCCAGGCCTCCCGCTTTTGCCCTGGCGAGCGCAGTAGATATGCAGGGTGGAATGTCGGCAGAACTGGTATCGCGTCGGTTGAGTCCGGTTTGGGCCAAGTGAACCATTTGCCGCGAAGACGTGTGATGCCCTCGTTGCGGTTCGTCAGTGTTTTGGCTGCGGTGTCTCCCAGAAGCACGATGAGCGCCGGATTGATCAGCGCTATGTGTCGCTCGATGAATGGTAGACAGAGCGTCATTTCGGCCGGGCTGGGCTTGCGGTTGCCGGGCGGTCGCCAGTTTACGATGTTGGTTATATAGCAACTCGTCCGATCATGGCCGATCGCGGCCAACATGCGGTCCAACAATTGTCCGCTCGCTCCGACGAAGGGCAGTCCGCGCCGATCTTCTTCTGCCCCCGGGGCCTCGCCGATCAACATCAGCCTCGCCTTTGGATTTCCATCAGCAAAAACCAGATTGGTCGCAGTCGCCTTGAGCGTCAGCCCGTCGAAGCGTGCAATGGCATCTTTCAATTCATCCAGAGTATTGGCACCGGCGGCAAGCTCACGGGCGGTTGCGGCGGCCTGGGGCGTGCCGAGCGGCTGAATCTGCGCGGGGACCTGCAAATCCGTTGGCGGAACGTCGGGCGTGGGCTCGACTGGCGGGGAGGCTCCTGCTGGTATCAGTCGTGCTGGAACGATCGACCTGTCCTGGCGCGAGAGCGTCCGAAAGCGGTCGATCGGCTCGTCGGCGATCGCCTCGTCGGCACCCACGGCGATCAGCCATGCCAGCGCGGCGGCATCTTGGAGACGGTCTTCGGTCATCAATTTTTGCGCAAGCCTTCATATTTCATGCAGGACCTTTTATGACGGACAGGAAACATCCGGGAAAGGGGCAAGAACAATGGACGAGACCATCGAACGCGAGAGCATGGAGTACGATGTTCTCATCGTCGGCGGCGGCCCGTCCGGTCTTTCGGCGGCGATTCGGCTGAAACAGCTCGCTGCACAGGAAGGGCGGGAAGTCTCGGTCTGCGTGATCGAAAAAGGATCCGAGGTCGGTGCGCATATCTTGTCTGGCGCAGTCATCGACCCTATTGCGATTAACGAACTGATCCCCGATTGGAAGGAACGCGGTGCGCCGATTCACACAAAAGTGACCAAGGATCGATTCGCTTTCCTGACTTCGGTCGCAAAAATCAATATCCCCAATATCGCCCTGCCGCCGCTGATGAGCAACCACGGCAATTATATTGTCAGCTTGGGAAATTTCTGCCGTTGGCTCGGTACGCAGGCAGAAGAGCTCGGAGTCGAAATTTATGCTGGCTTCGCCGGTGCCGAGGTTCTTTATGACGACAAAGGCGCAGTCGTCGGCGTGGCGACCGGCGACATGGGCATCGGCAAGGATGGCCAGAAGACCGAGAACTATACTCCGGGGGTCGAGCTGCGTGCGAAATATACGCTGTTCGCCGAGGGCGCACGGGGATCTTTGACCAAGACTTTGTTCGAGCGATTCAATCTGCGCGACGGGGTTGACCCGCAGAAATTTGGCATCGGGATCAAGGAGCTTTGGCAAATCGATCCGGCCAAGCATGAGTTGGGGTCAGTTACGCACACTCAAGGTTGGCCGCTGGACAATAAGACAGGCGGCGGATCGTTCATCTATCACCTGGAAGATAATCAGGTGGCGATCGGCTTCGTCGTTCATCTGAATTATTGGAATCCATATCTGTCTCCGTTCGACGAGTTCCAGCGATTCAAAACTCACCCGGAGATCAGGCCGCTGCTTGAGGGCGGCAAACGAATTTCTTACGGCGCGCGTGCGATCAATGAGGGCGGGTTGCAATCTATCCCCAAGCTGATCTTCCCCGGCGGGGCGCTGATTGGTTGTTCGGCGGGCTTCGTCAACCTGCCCCGCATCAAGGGCAGCCATAACGCGATGAAGACCGGGATGATTGCGGCGGACGCCGTATTCACCCGGCTGGGCGAAGGGTCTGAGGGCGGGGACGAGTTGGTTGCCTATCCTGAGGCCCTGCGCAAGTCCTGGGTGTGGGAAGATTTGCGCAAGGTGCGCAATGTTAAACCCAGTCTAAGCGTCGGCCTCCTAACTGGGACGCTGCTTGGCGGGATCTATATGTGGCTGGAATCGCTCAAGCTGGGCTTTCTTGTGCCCTGGACGCTGCGCCACAAAAAGGCGGATTTTGAGTCTCTGAAGAAAGCTTCGGAAAGCCCAAAGATCGCCTATCCCAAACCAGACGGCGTGGTCAGCTTCGACAAATTGACTTCGGTGTTCATATCGAACACCAACCATGAGGAAAATCAGCCGGCACATCTAAGGCTTAAAGACCCGACCATTCCGATCCGGGTCAACCTGCCACTCTATGACGAGCCGGCCCAGCGTTACTGCCCGGCTGGCGTCTATGAAATTGTCCGCGACGACAGCGGCAACAATCCGCGTTTTCAAATCAACGCGCAGAATTGCGTTCATTGCAAAACCTGCGACATCAAAGAGCCGGAACAGAATATCAATTGGGTTGTGCCCGAAGGCGGTGGCGGACCCAACTATCCGAATATGTAGGAAAGGTATCAGCGATGAGCGAACTCGTGACAATCGGCAATACCCGCCTCGCCGCGGCCATCGCGGCCAAAGGCGCCGAAATTCAATCGCTGGTTCCCGCGAATGGGGAAGAGGTAATGTGGTCGGGGGAACCGGATGTCTGGCCCTGGCATGCGCCCAACCTGTTTCCGATAGTCGGCGCACTCGCCGACGACGTGCTGGTGCATGATGGTCAGCGCTACCCTATGAAGCAGCATGGTTTTCTACGCCACAGTATCTGTGAAGTCGTGCGGTCGGAGCCTGAAGTTTGCGCCTTTCGTCTGACCGACAATGCCGATACGCGGTTGCAGTATCCATTCTCTTTCGAGCTCACCATCAAATACCGGATCGCGAGTGACCGGCTGGATTGCGCTTTTGTGCTACATAATCCGGACAGTGTGCCCCTGGTCGCCAGCATCGGAACGCATCCAGGATTTCGCCGCCCGTTGGGATCGGGCGTGCGCTATGCGGACGTCATTGTCTTTGACCAGCCCGAGCCAGACCCGATTCGCCGCCTGGGTGGCAGAACGCTTGACCCCGCTCCGCGCTCGTCGCCGGTTGACGGGCGCGTCATGGCCCTTCGTGACGGCCTATTCGATGAGGATGCCATCATCTTCGACCGGCTGGTCAGCCGCCGAATAGTCTACGGCGCACCGGGGGAGCCGGCAGTCGAGATCGGGTTCCCCGATTTTCCTGACCTTGGAATATGGGCCAAGCCGGGCGTTGCACCCTTTGTGTGCCTCGAACCTTGGCAGGGTATGGCAAGCCCGGCCGGTTTTGCCGGAGAGTTTTCGCAAAAGCCTGGCACGGTGACGCTAGCGCCGGGGGCATCGCGTGAGTGGCATTACTACATCCGTCCATTGGCCAAGATGCCGGATTTTTCGTAAGGAGACGTAGCAGGAATCGCTGGGTCGCGTACCCGCTCTTTCTCCTGTGTGCCTTCCTTGTGGCTGTGCGCAATTCCGCGTAGCCTTCGAATTGCCATGGCATCGGAATAATCTGTATGGGCTTTAGGCTTGAGCGGGTTCGCGACGTGAACATCTTGATGAAAGTTAGCCGAGTTTGCTTACTTGTCGGCCTTGTTTTTGCCATCACGGCGACGGCTCCGGCCGACACGCCCGTGCCCGCAAAGCCCAAAGCGAAAGAGAGTGCGAGCCCCGCAGACTCCGACGCCCGGTTAGGTGATTATCTTGCCGGACGCGCGGCCCAACTCGATCATGACTGGCGAACTGCCGGACAGCGTATTCGCCGCGCTTGGGAGGCTGATCGGGACGATACCGGCCTTCGGCACGACTCCCTGCTGCTTTCAATTTCTGGTGGGGACTTCTCAGGCGCTCTCGAAGTGGCGCGGGCTATCCCGCCAGATTCGAGTGACGCGGCGCTAGCGAATTTCATCTTGACCCTTGACGACTTCGCCGAGGGGCGGTTCGTCGCGGCTGAGGCAAAATTTTCTGCAGCGCCCGCCCGTGGCCTGGACCGTTATTTGACGCCATTGCTGACCGCCTGGTGCGAGGTGGGGCGCGGACGCAAAGCTGAAGCCCTCGCCGCCTTAACCGCGCTCGACGATGTCGGAGGAACGGGCGAGTTGCGCTCGCTGCAGACTGCGATGATTTACGATGCGTTGGGCGAGCATGCCCAAGCGGCAGTCCTCTATGATAAAATGATGGAGGGCAACCCACCGGTCCACGCGCTGGTAGAGGCGGCCCATTTCTATGAACGCCAGGGCTCGAACGACAAAGCACGCAAGACTATCGAGCGTCTCGATCCCGATGGTTCGTCGGCATCGCTGCGGACAGAACTGCTCGCTCGACTTGCCGATAGGGGACGCGCTCCGCCGGCGCCCGATGCCCGTACAGGTGCTGCCGACGCATTGTTCGAGATATCGGCATCCTTGATGTCGGACAAGCAGGTGGACATTGCCCCGCTTCTCTATGCCCAGTTTGCGCTGCACGTTCATCCTGAGTTTCCTTCGGCTCAGATACTGCTTGCGGAAATCGACCAGCGCTGGGGGCGGCTGGACGATGCGGCCACCGGCCTGCTGACTATCGATGAAAAGTCGGAGGTTCGCTCAACAGCCGAAAGGCTTGCGATGGCGCTTCTCGACAAGGCAGGGGAGTCGGACCGGGCAATCAAAGTGGGCCAGACCGCGGTCAAAGCTCATCCACAGGACATTGATCTATTGCTCTCCTACGCCGATTTGTTGCGGGAGAAATCGCATTTCCCTGAAGCGATCGCAGCATATGACGCGGCGCTTGGGAAAATCTCACCGACAAGCAACCGCCGAGGCGTTGCGCTTTACCATCGCGGCATTGCTTATCAGCAATCCCACCAGTGGCCTCATGCCGAAACTGATCTGCTGGCTGCACTTCAATTGCGCCCAGACGACCCTGGATTGCTAAATTATCTCGCCTTCTCCTGGGCAGACCAGGGTCTCAATCTCGATCGTGCCCGCACGATGCTGGAGCGAGCGATTCAGCTTGTGCCCGACGATGGCGCGATCATCGACAGTTTGGGGTGGGTCATGTATCGCGCCGGAGACTATGCCGAGGCTGTCAAACAGCTCGAGCGGGCCGTTTCCCTAGATGCCAATGACGCTACCATCAACGACCATCTGGGGGATGCTTACTGGCGTGCAGGCAGACAGCTTGAGGCACGTACCCAGTGGGAGAAGGCAGAGAGGCTCAGTGACGACAAATTGCTGACCGAGCAGATCAAGATCAAGCTTCGCGACGGTCTCGACCCCGACGCACCGCCGCGCCACGCCTCAGCAAACTGACATGACCGTCCAGACGCTGCGCTTGGCTGCACCGGCCAAGCTCAACCTGTATCTGCACGTCACCGGAAAGCGGGAAGATGGCTACCATCTTCTGGATGGTCTGGTGGCTTTCATCGATGTTTACGACGAACTGACCTTGGCACCTGCGCCGTCATTGAGCTTCAGCGCGGACGGCCCGTTTGCAGCCGGGTTCGGTGACGAGGACCCATCGACTAACCTCGTAGTCAGGGCGGCCATGGGTCTGGCTGAAGTAACCGGCCGGGTGGCGCATGTCGCGCTTCATCTTAGGAAAAACCTGCCGGTTGCGTCCGGAATCGGCGGTGGCTCAGCAGATGCTGCGGCCTGCTTGCGCGGGCTTGCGATGCTTTGGGGTATCGATCCGACCGATCCAGCTATCCTTGGCGTCGCCGCACGCTTAGGTGCGGACATTCCGGTATGCGTAGTTGGTCGTGCCGGCTTTATCGGCGGCATCGGAACCGAACTCACTCTCGCGCCCGAGCTTCCAGCCGCAGGATTGCTCCTGGTCAACCCGGGAATCGGTCTGTCCACGCCCGCGGTTTATCGCGCGCGAAAGGGCGGGTTCTCGCCTCCTGACCGCCTTACACAGGCGTCGGTCGACGCGCGGGAGTTGGTGCGGGAATTGGCGGAGCGCGGCAATGATCTGACCGATGCGGCGATCTCCTTGGTACCAAAGATCGCCACCGTTCTGGCGGCGCTCGAGGCGACCGAAGGGCAACTATTGGCGCGAATGTCCGGCAGTGGGGCTACCTGCTTCGGCATTTATGAGGATGCCGAAGGAGCGACCAGCGCTGCATCCATATTGAAGCACCATCATCCGGATTGGTGGGTCGCGCCGGGCCGTTTGTTAAGCGATACGAGCAGCCTGACGCTCTAGGTGCCTGCATTCTGCCCGGTCAACCGTTTCATCCACCCCGACAATCTGTGCCGGGCCAATTCGCGGCGGACATAGGCATCGCCGGTAACCCAGTTGAACTGCAGCGAAAGGCGTCGCGCCTTTGACGGAAGATGCCCATGCCAGGATTTTTCGCCGCGCCTGAATACCACCAAATTTCCGTCAACTGGCGGAACTTCAAGCGCATAGTTTTCGATGTCGTTGTCACCTCGCAGAAGGCGCAACCGTCCGCCGGATTCGTTCCACTCCGGATTGAGGTAGAGCAGCCCGGTCAGAATCTTTTCTTTGCTGTCCGTGTGAATATCTCCATCTTTCGAACGCACATGACCGCGCACTGTGATGTGAAGCGGATAGGCTGCCAGATCCAGTCCGAACATGATTTCAAAGGGCGCGCGAAACGATTTGCTGCGCATCTCCTCGACCAGTCGTCTGAAAGCGGGGCCGCACTTCAGCGACGAAACATCGAAGCTTCCACCGGCGGGAACTTCGGGAAAATCGCGGACGATTTCGGACAATTCCGAACGTTCGAGCATTTCCGGGACATAGACAAAATCGAAGGGATCCCTGGAAAGCGTAGCGGTTTTGAGCTTGTCGAGGTGCAAAATCAGTTCTCCCAAGGCAGGGTGAGAATAATCTTAACCGCCGTGCCGGGGCAACTGCAGGTCACTGATGCTAAAATGTTACACAAAGCGTGGAAATGTCCTGAAGGGCGGGTTTGGTCTGGACGTTACGCAGGAGACGTTCATAACTATGTGCGCAATCGATAATTCGATGCGGACTAGACAAAAAAAAGCCCGGCACCCGAAGGGGCCGAGCTCAGTTTAAGGGAGGGTGCCGGTGTCAGCGCCGGCATCCACACCTTAATATAATCTCTTTCAGACAAATTGCCATAGCTAGCGGTAAGGTGCTTCCGGTTGCCGCACTACAGGCATGCATTACGCAGGACTTCTACCCGCCGGACTTGATGTTCAGGCGGCGCGGAAGCGGGTCTGTCCATTCGCGCCACAGAGAAACAAGTGCCGCCATTATCGCTGGACCAAGGAATAGCCCAACCAGACCGAATGTCTCCAGTCCACCGAATATTCCGAGCAAAACCCAGAGGAACGGCAATTTTGCTGCGCCACCGATGAGAACTGGTCGGATGGCGTGGTCGGCTATACCGACGACAACCCAGCCGAATGCAAATACGCCGATTGCCCGCCCGACCTCGCCGTCGATCAGCAAAAGGGCCGACGCCAGGGTGAAAATGACCGGTGCGCCGAACGGAACCATAGCCAATAAACCTGTGAACGCGCCCAGAAGCGCAGGATGCGGCGCCCCGAAAATGGCATAGGCTAAGCCTAGGAACGCGCCTTCCCCAAGCCCGACAAGCACCAGACCGTCGGCAGTGCTCCTGATCGCTGAAACTGTCAGCTTGGCAAGATATTCGCCCGGCTGACCCAAGAGGCGATTGCTGAGCGTATGAAAACGTTTGCCCAAAGCCACGCCGTCACGAAATAGAAAGAACAGCGTCAGGATCGTGAAGGCGAAATAGGTCAATCGGCGGGCGATGATGAGGCTGATTTCCTGTGTCAGACGTGCAAATTTTCCCGTGTCGGTACGGCCTATCAGGTCGGTGATGGATCCCGGTTCTGTCAGGTTGGTTTGCCACCAATCGGTGATTTCCCGACTGAAAAATGGCAGACGCGAAAACAAATCCGGTACGGGAAAGCCGCTTTTCTCGGCGTCGCTGAACAAATGCAGGATGGATTTCATCTCTCGCCAGATTTCGACGACGGCTACCCCGAACGGCACGATGAAGACCAGTGCGATCAACAAAGTGAACAAGGCCGGCGCGAGATCCCGGTGACGAGCAGCGGAAAATAATGACAGGAAACGGTCGTAAAGCGGCCAGGTAGCGAGCGTCAAAACCACAGCCCAGGCGAGGGCGCCAAAGAAGCCGCGCAGAACCCATAAGCCCAGCAGTACCAGAGCACTATCGACAACCAGGCTCGTTATGCGTTGAGGGGTACTCGCGCGGCTAGCCGATGCTCTTGGTAGCGGACTTTGTTTCTTGACGGCGACGCCGGGTTGATCGCTCATCCCAGAGCACCTGCGATCAGATAAGCGGCGATATCCGCGGACTTTATCTTCAATTCCTTTATTTCCGGCTCGTCGGCAAGCGCGCGTGTAACCAGGATGTGGTTTTCCACCGCCGTAGGGGCGACCCGAAATATTCCGTTCGCGTCTTTGATCCGGGGATTCAGTCTGGGATCGATCATTTTCTGCTTTCCGGCGAGGCGGCCGATAATTTCCACTTCGCTCGCACCCTCGATCCCGTCCTGTTTCATTACCAGCACCCAATCAGTCTCGCCCGCCCAGCCGGCGGCGACGACATCCTTTACCGGCTCTTCGGTATAGCCGACCTTATAGATGTGCTTACTCAGGCCCACATCGTAGCCCCACTGGCTTAGTGCTTTACTGCGCGCAACAAATATCGTTCCCACTGCTTTTCTTCTTTAGGGGTCAGGATTTCAGGAATGGTTCCACTACCGAAAGGAATGCTTCGAGTCGATCATGGTGAACCCAATGGCCGGCTTTCTCGATCGTGGCGGTTTGTGCGTTAGAGAAGAATTCCAGCGCACCGTTATTCTGCGGCGTGCTCATCCAACTGTCGGCGCCGTGGATCAACATCGTCGGGCAGGAGATTTCTCGCCACAGACTGGTGATTTCCGCAGCGCTAAAGCCATAAGGCGCGAAAGCACGCACATAGTTATCGAACTTCCAACTATAGGTGCCGTCTTCATTTTGATTGACGCCGTGAAGCGTCAGGTGACGAGCACGTTCCTCGGAGAGAAACGGGTTCTCCGAGCGCATCCTCTCGAGAGCCTCGTCGAGCGTCTTATATTTGCGTGGAACTCGGCCGGACAAGTCGTGAAGCTGATCGACCCAGATGTTGATCCGCTCACGCAAAGGGGTGTTACGTCGCTTTTCAAACTCCGAAGGCGACATGATGATGCCCTCGATAACGGCGAGTTTTTTGACCGTCTCTGGATATGCGCCGGTGTAAAGAAGGCTAATCGCTCCGCCCATCGAATGACTGATGATCGATACCGGCGCCATCGTTTTCTGTTTTACCAGGTGGGCTATGTCGTAAACGAAATCGGCCAATGCGTAACTGCCGCCGACCGCCCAAGCTGAATCGCCGTGCCCCCTCAGATCGGGAGCGATGATATGATAGTCTTTGCGCAGCGCCTGCGCGACCCAATCCCAGTTGCGGCAGTGATCGCGGCCGCCATGAATCAGCAGAAGCGGCGGCGCGCCCTCATTGCCCCAATCGACATAATGTAGTCTCAACCGTTGTGAGAAATAGGTTTGGGAGGTCGGCCCGTACATTCTTTCCGACATTTCTGGCTCGCGATAATTGCGCGCTAGTATTGCATCATCCGGCGAGTTGACCACCATCGATCGCATAGGTTGCGCCGGTAATATACTTTGCCTCGTCGCAAGCAAGATAGGCGAAGATTGCTGCAACCTCTTCCGGTTCGGCCATCGCGCCGCCGTTGAGCTTTGAATTGAGAAGCGCCAGCAATTGCGGATCGAAGCTGTCGATCCATGGCACCTTATCCGACAGAGCGGTCTGGATTCCGCCCGGGCACACTGCATTCACGCGCACGCCCTTGCCGCCATACTCTATTGCCAAGGACTTTGTCAGGCCGACCACACCGTGTTTGGCCGCGCAATAGGCCGCACAATAGGCTTGGCCCTTGATGCCTGCAGTCGAAGACGCATTGACGATGTTACCCTTGGTTTTGAGCAAGTGGGGCATGGCGCGTTTCGAAATATGGAAAAGGCTGCTGAGATCGACGCCGATGATCTGATCCCAGGCCTCGTCGGAGAAATCGGCGAAGTGGTTCCAGTCGAAAATGCCGGCGATATTCAAAAGAACATCCAATCTGCCTAAGATCTCGACCGAGCGGTCGACCATATCGCGGCAGGAAGCCGGTACTGCGGCGTCAAATCGGATTGCCGTTGCGCAAACGCCGTGAGTTTCGCGGATTGCTGCGGCGACAGTTTGCGCGCCCTCGATATTGATGTCCGCCAGGATTAGAGAGGCTCCCTCGCTGCCGAGCCTAAACGCGCTCGCCCGGCCAATTCCAGAGGCGGCGCCGGTCACGAGCGCTGCCTTACCTTCGAACCGCTTGGTCATACTGAGCTTCCTTGGAGTGAATCATCAGGTCCCTCGCGAGAAACCCCGGCGTTGAG
>PLTD01000156.1 GCA_003165335.1 Rhodospirillales bacterium
GCCGCCACCACCTCCTCCACCGCCTCCACCGCCCCCACCTCCTCCACCGCCCCCGCCAGCGGAAAAGCTCGAGGAACGGCTCCAGAGCGAGAAGCCGAAGGTCGCCAAGAAGGCCGAGGAGAATAAAATATTCGCCGCCCCGACGCCTCAGGCGGGCACCTATATGGCTGCGAAGACCAAGAAGGATGAGAGTGTAGCCGCGAAGCTGGGCAGCGAACCCGAGGAAGGGGTCGGCTCGGGGGCCTACAGCGAATTTCTGCACCAATGGGCAGTCAATGTTTCTGCAGTCTACCAGCGCGTGCCGAGCGACGATGGCTGTACGCCCGTCTACGAAGTCACCTATCAGAACGGTCACGTACTGGGAGATGAGCCGCGGTCAAGCTGCGGCGCCGAAACCGACAGGGCGTTTCACGAGGCGCTGGAAAAAGCCGAGCGTCCTCCGATGCCGACCAGCTTTGCCAATCAGCAGATCACAATCATGTTTTACGATACGGGGAAGAAATAGCGCCGTTCGATAACGACGAGGTCTATCCGGCTATCTCTTGGTGATATCCTGAATGGCAAGCGTTCCGATGACCGTGCCGGGCCGGAAGTCGCTACCAAAGAAGATCCCCGCGAGAATGCACTCGGTCTTGCCCGACCGATCGACCAGAGGAAGAACGACGGCCAGCCTTCTGCCGACATTGGGAAGCGGCATTTCGGCGGTTGCGATAAAGGGCTTCTGTTCGTTGGCGACGGAGTCGAGCAGATCATGCCAGGCCGATTCAGTCGGGGTATTGCGTCCCACGGTACGGCCGGTCAACTCCCCGCCCAACCGCATCGCAATCTCCGACCCAGCAAGGCGATAGCGGTATCCATCCTCCAAAACGTCCAAAATCATCACATGGGAAATCAGATAGGGAATTTCGATCACGGGATCGAGGTCTGCACGGGCGGGCGGGCGGCCGTCGATATTTTTCGACAGCCAATATTGGTAGAGGCGCTCCCAAAGCTCCTGGTTCGATTCAGCCGTCATCGCCAATACTGCATGAAATCCGACATTACCCCTTCGCGTCTCAAAATACTCGGCTGACCTTGTTTAATAGGCAAGCTAAAATTCGGTTGTGCGATATTTACGAAGAGAGCTTATAAAGATCGAATTATCAAACAGTTATTAATAATTTTATGAAATGAATACCGGAATTTGTCCGCCGCTTATCGGTGTGAAAGCACGATGGCGCGGTCTGCCCGTATGCTAAACTCATTCAGGACGTTAAGGGAGGTCTTACATGTTTCCTGAGCCGCGTTTCGTCACGACCAACGGTGTCCGGCTGGCGGTTTTCGAGGCCAAGCCGAAAAGGCGGACCAAGGACGTTTGCGTCGTACTGTGCCACGGCTTCCCGGAATTAGGCTATTCCTGGCGGCACCAGCTGGAGCCGATCGCCGCCGCCGGTTTCCACGTCATGGCGCCGGATCTGCGTGGTTATGGTCAATCAGGCGGTCCCAACGACCCCCAGGCCTATAACATGGCTGAGATTACCAAGGATGTTGCCGGCCTGATCGCCGATACGGGATATGAAAAGGCGGTTGTCGTCGGGCATGATTTCGGCGGCTTTGTGTCCTGGATGATGCCCTTCTTCCAGCCCCAGGCGACGGCCGGCGTCATCACGCTGAACACGCCCTTCGCCTATATCCCGGTAAACCCAGAGGAAATGTATCTGCAATATTACGGGCCGCGGAATTATGTCGCCTATTTCAAGACCAAACAGTGCGAGGCTGAACTGAACGCCGATACGGCGCGCTCCTTCCGCTTCTTCATGCGCCGCGACACCGGCCAGGGAACAAACCTGTCGCGCTCAGGCAAGCACGACCCGGAAAGCATGTCCTTTATCCATTGGCTGCAGGACGATGAATCGACTTGGCCGGGCGAGGTTTTTCTAACACCCGACGAACTCGCCTATTTCGCCGATGCATTTGCCAAGAAGGGCTTCGGCGGGGGATTGAACTGGTATCGCAGCATCGTGCGCAACTGGGAGATTCAAGGTGAGGTCTTCAAAGGCGGCAAGATTCCCCGGCAGACACTGCCCGCTTTGATGGTCGTCGCGCGTCAGGACCGCATCTGCGACATCTCGCTGTCGGACAATCTGCTGACCCACTTCGACAACCTGGAACGCCGCGTCATCGAAGACAGCGGCCATTGGACCCAGCAGGAGCAGCCGGAAGAGACGAACCGGATCTTGGTGGAGTGGCTGGGGCGGTGGTTTTGAGGCGGTGGTTTTGATTAACGTTAGCCTTGCCTTCTTCGTCGCGGCTTTCGCCGCGCTGGGATTGGGTTCGGTTTATGTCCGATCAGGCGACGTGCAAGCCAGGGAACCAGCGGTTCGCAGCAAGCCGACGTGAATTGTTCGGAGACCCTTACGCTGCCCCACGATTGTTCGCAGGGCATACGATACCCAGGCAGCCTGGCGAACCCGGCAACGTAAGCGTCCATTCACCGTTATCACTGTGAAAACGCCCGGGCCGCCACCTCACCTGAACAACGTGCAGGCTGAGTTTCAGCGTCAAATAGACCAGCTGGCAGACTGTCTTCGCCAGTCAGAACATCACCGTTGAGTTTAGCCAACGATCAATGTCTTCGTCAGTCGCGCGAAGGTACATTCCTTGCCGCCGACCCAGGCAGTCGATTCCAGCCAGGCCATCGTCTTTCCCCGGCGCAACAGCTTGCCCGTTAGCTCATACTCCGCATTGGGCAGGGGACGGACATGCTGCAGGAAGATATCGTTGGTGACCGGCAACTCGTTCGGCTGCAGTTCCGGCAGCAGGGCATAGAATGCGGAAACTTCGACCAGGCTGTTCAGCACGCCGCCGTTTAGCGTGTCCCAGGGCGTCAGCATTTCCGGTCGCGGCGAGAAGGACAGCCTGGCGAAACCGGACCGCAACTCTAGCATGCGCAGCCCCGCCCACTTGTTATAGCCGCTGTGGAACGTGACGTTGAAGCGCTCCAGTTGGTCGGGCGTCAGGGCGAAGGGATTATCCGCAGTCTTGGTCATTGTGCTTCCGGTGATGTTTGATCGGGTTTGCTTAACATCTTCCCCCGGCTGAAG
>PLTD01000223.1 GCA_003165335.1 Rhodospirillales bacterium
CCTGGTATCTGGCCAAGGCCGGGCTGAAAGTCACCGTCTGTGAACGGCGAAGCGTCGTCGGCGGGGCGTCCGTCACAGAGGAATTTCATCCCGGTTTCCGCAATTCGGTCGCGGCCTATACGGTCAGCTTGCTGAACCCGCGTATCATTGCCGATATGGGTTTGGCGGGACATGGGCTGCGGATTGTCGAGCGGCCGATCTCGAATTTTCTTCCGCTCGAAGATGGGCGCTATTTGAAGCTCGGCGGCGGGCAGGCGCGTACGCAGGCTGAATTCGCGAAGTTCTCCGCCAAGGATGCTGCTGCCTGGCCGGCCTATTCGGCCATGCTGGATGAGGTGGCCGATGCGCTGCGCTCGCTTGCCGAGCAGACTCCACCCAATTTCGGCGACGGTCTGGCGGGAATGCTGCGTGCGGTGCGCCAGGGGCGACAGATGGCCCGCTTGCCGATGGGTGCGCGGCGAAACCTGCTCGACCTATTTACCGAGAGTGCTCGAAGTTTCCTCGATCGCTGGTTCGAAAGCGACGCGGTTAAGGCCGCGCTCGGCTTCGACGCCATCGTCGGCAATTTCGCTAGCCCCGACACGCCGGGCTCAGCCTATGTGCTGCTTCATCACTGCTTCGGCGAGGTCAACGGCAAGAAGGGCGCCTGGGGTCATGCCATCGGCGGCATGGGTGCGATCACCGGTGCGATGCGCAAGGCGGTCGAGGCGCTGGGCGTCGAGGTGCTGACCGACGCGCCGGTCGAAAGCTTATTGGTTGAGAACGGCAACGCCGCCGGCGTGCTGCTGGCCGACGGTCGGCGACTGGTGGCGCCAATCGTCGCCTCCAACCTCAACCCCACTTTGCTGTTCGGCAGGCTGGTCGCGCCCGCCGATCTACCGGCCGATTTTCGTGCGGCAATGGCGGGCTACCGCAACGGCTCGGGTAGTTTCCGGATGAATGTGGCGCTCAGCGAATTGCCGAGCTTCACCAACCTACCCGGCAAGGCGATGGCCGAGCACCACCAGTCCGGCATCGTGATCTCGCCCAGCCTGGATTACATGGACCGCGCCTATCAGGACGCGAAGACAGATGGTTGGTCGGAAAAGCCCATCGTCGAAATCCTGATCCCCTCGACTCTGGACGACAGCCTTGCCCCGCCCGGACAGCATGTCGCCAGCCTGTTCTGCCAGCAATTTTGCCCGAGTTTGCCCGGCGGCCGCTCGTGGGACGATGCGCGCGAAGCCGCCGCCGACACGATCATCGACACGATCGAAGCTGTCGCGCCAGGATTCAAGCAATCGGTGCTGGGACGGATGATCTTGTCGCCGCTCGACCTCGAACGGAAATTCGGACTGATCGGCGGTGATATCTTTCACGGGCAATTGTCGCTTGACCAAATGTGGACCGCGCGGCCGGTATTGGGCCACGCCAGTCATAGGGCGCCGATCAAGGGGCTCTATATGTGCGGCGCGGGCACCCATCCGGGCGGCGGCGTCTCCGGCAACCCCGGTCGGAACGCGGCACGGGAAATACTGCGGGACCGATCGTCCGTGACTGCGATCAGGCTGATGCTGACCGGTTCCTGAGACATGGCTGTTTACGACGTAGCGGTCGTGGGACTGGGCGCGATGGGCAGCGCTGCGCTTTATCATCTTGCCGCCGCGGGCCAACGCGTGGTCGGCATCGAACGCGCAACACCGGGGCATTCCGGCGGCTCGTCGCACGGCGAAAGCCGCATCATCCGCATGGCCTATTTCGAACACCCATCCTATGTGCCGCTGCTCAGGCGCGCCTACGAGAATTGGCGCGCGCTGGAGTTGGCGACGGGTGCGGAGCTCATGACCATAACCGGTATTCTGGAGGCGGGCTTTCCCGGATCGACAGTTTTCGAGGGCTCATTGAAGGCGGCACGGCTGCACGAACTGCCGCATGAGATTCTGTCTTCGCGGCAGGTCGCTGAAAGATTTCCGGCCTTTAACCTGCCCTCGTCGTGGGATTCTGTCTTCCAGCCGGACGGGGGGTATCTCAGACCCGAACAGGCAATCGCAACCTATATGGAGGCGGCAACCGCATTGGGCGCCGAAACGCGCCTCAACTGCCTGGTGAAGTCGATTGAACCGACAGCGGTCGGAGTGCGCCTGGTATTGGGCGATGGCACGCTTGTCGAAGCCGGCTCGGTCGTCGTGTCGGCAGGTGCCTGGATCGGTGAACTCTTTCCCGAACTTGCCGCCCATCTGCAACTAACGCGTCAGGTGCTGGGCTGGTTCGCGCCAGTCGACCCCGCATTGGTCACGCCAAAGCGCCTCCCGGTGTTTCTCTTGGAATCAGACGACGACATCATCTACGGCTTTCCCGATTTCGCCGGTACCGGGGTCAAGGCGGCGTCGCATCAGCCCGGACGGCGTCTCAATCGCGCGGATGACGCGCGCCAAGACGGCGGCGCAAAAGATGCGGAGCGGATTGGGCGCACGTTGGCCCGATATGTCCCTGCCGCGGCAGGCCCGGCCCGAGAAGTCAAAACCTGCATCTACACAAACACGCCTGATCAGGATTTCATTATCGACCGCCACGCGCTGTATCCCCAGATCGTGCTGGCCTCACCCTGTTCGGGTCATGGTTTCAAGTTCGCCAGCGTTATCGGTGAAATTCTGGCGGACTTGGCGACCACGGGTACTACTGCGCACGACATTTCGCGATTTCGTTTGGATCGGCTGTTGTAGAAGGTAATCTCGCGCATATGAACCGGATCGAAAACTTCCCGGCGGCGGTGAGCGAGGACGTCCCTGACCCACGGGTGGCCCAAATCGTCGAGGCCGCGAAGAACGAATTTCTCGCCAAGGGCTTCGCTGAGACAACGATGGACGAGATCGCCAAGGTCGCGCGGATCAGCAAGCAGACCTTGTATCGTCATTTTCAGGACAAGGCAGAATTGTTCGAGGCAGTTATCGTCGCGGACATGGGGCGCTTCCGCAATCCGCCAGACCTGACGCAAGACGGACGCGATCCGCGCGACGTGTTTTTCGAGGCCGCTCGCTGGGTCTACGACAACCATGTAAGCTGGACTTCGGTATCGATGAGCAAGATACTGATCGGCGCGGCAGGACATTTCGCTGAGTTGATCCGGCGACATCACGAATATCGTTTCCAGTCCAGCGTGTCCTGGATCGAGATTTACATCCGGTCGCTGGTCGACCGGGGACTGCTGAATGTCGCTGACCCGCACCGTGCCGCTGTGCGGTTCGCTCTCATGGCCTCTGAAGGCAGTGGTCCGGTGATGGGATGTGAGCCGGCGAGGCTTAAGGATCGTGAACGCTATGCGCGTATGACAGTCGCGATGTTTCTGCACGGGGTAGCCTGTGTGAAGCCCCTCAAATCTGCACGGTCATAGCCGGGGCACCGCCGAGAAACAGCGCCACTGTCTCCTCGGCCAGCGCTCGCCGCGTCGCCTCATCGGCCGGGGCCGGCGACATCAGATAGAGAATGCCGTGCGTCGCGACATTTAGAAACTGGCGCGCGGCCCAGTCGGTATCTACGACGTCAATCGTGCCGTTCGCCGCCATCCGGTCAAGATAGGGCTTCAGAGTATCCAGGCTCCATTCGGTGCTGCGCGCGTGTACCGCCCGCGCCAGGTCGGGAAAAAGATGGCTCGTCTCGATTACCATTCGGTGCAGCGCCAGGTTGCGGTCGCGCAGAAACAGGCCGATCGCGCGCTGCGCGAAGTCGAACAAGACCGTTTCGATTGAATCCGTTCGCTGGGAGAAATCGAATGACGGTCGCGCCAGAGTTTCAATGATGCGCATGACGGTTGCGCTGAACAGCCCATTCTTGTCGGTGAAATGACGATAGATTGTCGCCTTTCCGATTCCGGTCATACGGGAGATGCTCTCAATGCCGCCGTGGCGGAATCCGCGCGATAGGAATTCGCCTGCCGCCGCGTCGATCAGCATCTGGGCGCGATCCTCGGGCAATCGCATCTTGGGGCGTTTTGACGGCGCTATATCCCCGTCGCTTCCTGTTTTTTGTACATTGTCCATAGTAGCCGACATCTTAGTGTGCGCTTACGATAACTTATAGAATCGATCCTGGGCCGTGAATTCGCTTGACCGTTTATAATACGAAACGGTATCGTACTGCGAACAAATATCGGGGGCCTGCGATGGGCGTTTGGCGTCGGGGCGGATTTGGCGGGGCTTTGGCGGTTTTGACTGCGCTTTCAGCGCAGGCCCAAAGCGTGCTGCCGCGGCCCGAAGCGCCGCTGCAGAGTTATGTTGGGCGAACGCCAGCGGAGACTGCGCCCGCCGCCTGGCCGAAGTATCCCGAGGCACCCAAAGGTGCGCCCAATGTCATCGTCATCATGACCGACGATGTCGGTTTCGGCGCAAGTAGCACCTTCGGTGGGCCGGTGCCGACACCGACCTTCGATGCGCTGGCGAAGGTCGGGCTTCGCTATAACGAATTCCATGTTACGGCACTGTGCTCTCCGACCCGCGCGGCGCTGCTGACCGGGCGAAACAACCACGATGTCGGTGTCGCGCTGACCGAGGAATCAGTCGCAGGCTATGAAGGCTATACCGGCATGATCCCAAAGAGCGCCGGGACGATCGCCGAGATACTGAAGCAGAACGGCTATAACACCGCACAATTCGGCAAGTGGCACCTGACCCCCTATACCGAGATGGGACCGACCGGCCCCTTCACCCACTGGCCCGTCAATATGGGTTTCGAATATTCCTACGGCTTTCTGGCGGCCGAGACCAACCAGTGGCAGCCGGCTCTGGTCGAAAATCTGAACCCGATCGAGCCGCCGCATAACGACCCCACCTATATCCTTGATCGAGACTTGGCCGACCACGCCGTCAGTTGGATCCATCGGCAGAAGGCGCTTGCGCCGAACAAGCCGTTCTTTGTCTATTACGCGCCCGGTACGTCCCACTCGCCACACCATGCGCCGGCGGATTGGATCGCCAAGTTCAAGGGCCAGTTCGACCAGGGCTGGGACAAGGTGCGCGAAGAAACATTCGCTCGGCAAAAATCGCTAGGTGTAATTCCGGCGGATACTCAACTGACGCCGCGGCCAGCGGCGCTGCCCGCCTGGGACTCCCTCACGCCCGACCAGAAGCTGGTCTACGCCCATATGATGGAGGTCTATGCCGCGGCGCTGTCGCACGCCGACTATCAGATCGGCAGGGTGCTGGGCGCGGTGCGCGACATGGGCGCGCTGGATAATACGCTTGTCATCTATATCCAGGGCGATAACGGCGCCAGCGCAGAAGGCGGGCTGCAGGGGTTGTTCAACGAGGTCCATCTCTTCAACGGTCTGCCGGAAGATTTCAATTATGTCCGCCAGCATTTGGATGAACTCGGCGGACCCAAGGCCAGCGGCCATTATCCGGCAGGTTGGGCCTTTGCGATGAACACGCCGTTCCAATGGTTCAAGCAGATCGCTTCTCATTTTGGCGGTACTCAGGACGGCATGGTCATGTCCTGGCCGGCGCGGATCAAGTACAAGGGAGCCTTACGCAGCCAGTTTCACCATGTGATCGACATTGCCCCGACGATTCTGGAGGCCGCCGGTATCGAGGCGCCCTCGATCCTGAACGGAGTGCCGCAGAAGCCGCTCGAAGGGGTCAGCATGGTCTATAGTTTCGACGATCCGAAGGCGGCGCCGAACCACCACATCCAATATTTCGAGACCCGCCGCAACCGTTCAATCTACCAGGACGGCTGGATCGCAGCGACGACGCCCAAGGACTTGCCATGGGCCCTGTCCAGTCTCAGCGACTGGAGTGTGGACGACCAGAAGTGGGAACTTTACCATGTGCCGTCCGACTTCAGCGAAGCCGTCGACCTTGCACAAAAGGAACCGCAGCGCGTCCGCGACCTGCAGGACCTGTTTTGGGCCGAGGCCGCCCGCTATCATGTATTGCCTCTGATCGATGTGGTGAAGCAGGCGATGACAGGGGCTCAGCAAGAGCCAAGCCCAATCGACGGCGCCAAGAAATTCACCTTCTTCGCCGGTATGACGCGCATTCCCGACTTGGCAGCGCCCAGCCTCAAGAATCGTTCCTATACTCTGTCGGCGGAGGTCGAAATTCCCCAAGGGGGGGCTGAAGGCATCCTTTTGACGGAGGGTGACCGGTTCGGCGGACTGAGCTTCTATCTTCTAAAAGGCAAACCGGTGTTCTGCTATAATCTGGCGGAATTCCAGCATTTCACGATTGCCGGGGCAGACGCCGTGCCGACGGGGCACCACACGCTAAACGCCGATTTCCAATATGACGGCGGGCGCGGTAAGGGCGGGACGGTGACGCTTTCGGTAGATGGTAAGCAAGTCGCGTCGGGCCGGGTCGATCAGACTATCGCCAACCGCTTCGCGCTTGACGCCAGCATGAGCGTCGGCGAGGGCACGGGGCTACCGGTGAGCGACGACTATCAAACGCCTTTCCGGTTGAATGCGTTGCTGGATCGGCTAACAGTGACGCTGAATTAAAAAATAGGGCTATGCACTTGACTCAAGTGACACAATTTGTTGTGGTCCGACGGTGTCTGAGTATCCTCGTACGGTTCTGGAGTTTCGCGATTGGTTCGTGGACGATGCGGCGTGCCTGGCCTATGTCGCCCAGTTGCGGTGGCCGGAAGGCTTCCGCTGCCCGATATGCGGTGCGGCGGATCATTGGGTGACGGGGCGGGGCTTGCGTCATTGCCGGCAATGTGGTCGGCAGACGTCGGTGACGGCGGGGACCTTGTTCGCGGACACGCATTTGCCTTTGCGGGTGTGGTTTGAAGCGCTTTGGCACGTGACCAGCCAGAAAAGCGGGACCAGCGCTCTGGGCCTGCAGCGAGAACTGGGACTGGGGAGCTATCGCACGGCGTGGACTTTGCTGCACAAATTGCGTCGGGCGATGGTTCGCCCCGG
>PLTD01000047.1 GCA_003165335.1 Rhodospirillales bacterium
CTGGGGCAGATTTCTGTGCGGTCTAACCGGCGGCGGCGAGCCTGACCAGGTGGGGGAGGTTTGGCACGGTTGGGGCATCATGGACGCCGAATCGGTCTCCGATGAATCGATAGAACGAGATGTCGAGTTTCCTGCAAGTCTTGAGCAGGCCGAGCATGGCGTCGCGTGCGGCTTTTCCGGCGTTGCTGACGGTTCCGCCTGAGATTTTTCGCTTGGTCACCCAAGAGCGGATGTCGTTCTCCGAAGCGTTGGTGTGGAGCGGGATCTCGGGCCGCTCGAGCACGCGCAGCAGATCGGCCTTTTGGGCGTGTAGACGCCGGAGCAGTCGATCGAGGAGGATGTAGCCGGTCTTTTTGGTGAAGATCTTGTCGAAGCGGGCGCGTTGGGCCTGGGCTCGTTTGGGGCTGGGATTCAACTTGTAGAGTTTGAGATCTTTGTAGAAATCCCAGATCAGGGTCCGGGTCTGCTCCACCGCCTTGCGGTGTTCGGCGTTGGTCGGAGTGAGCTTGTGAACGAGCCGTTCGGCGTGGATCCAGCAAGCGGCGTGATTGTCCAGGCGGAACTGTCCGGCGCCATCGGAGACGATGACGGTGTTGCCGAGCAGGCCGTGAGCCTTGACCGCACCGAACAGCGCGCCCTCGGTGGCGATTGTGACCGGATCGGGCGTCACCTTAAGCTGGGCAAGGCCGAGCGCCTCAAGGTGAGCCGACCACGCTGCCTGATCGGCAAAGCGCTTGGTCGGATGGATCTTGAGCCTGGCGATCAGCGGTCCGGCCAAGGCGCGAGCGCGCATATAGGCCAGGGCCTGGGCGTTGACCACGTAGTCCCCATGCCCGGCGCGCAGGTTGGCCAGGAACGCCAGACGGGATTTGGATGGGCCGGTGCGGAACACGGCGAAGCGATCATCGCCGATCTGGGTGACATAGCCGTCCTTGCCGGCGTGGCGCGCGCCGGTGTCGTCCACGGTGATCCAAGGCGCCGTCTCGAGCCCAGCCCGCAATACCGCCTGATCTTCCGCGATCAGATCTTCGAGCCCCTTGCTCACAAGGCGTACGACTTGACGCTTCGAGATATCCACTCCCATGCCGGTCAACAGCGCCGTCAGGCGCTCCGTGGTCATCTGTCCTTGAAAATGACCGGCTGCGATGAAGCGGCGAAGCTCAGGGCCATAGCCGCCCAGGATCCCCGCCGGCAACGGGGCGATGATCCGCTCACCCAAAGGCCCGGCCCAGCGTTCCTTGCGGTAACGCACCGTTTCGACCGTGATCCGCAAATCCTGAACGATGATGTCTTCGTAACCCAAAAACCGACATCCCGCCGGAGTGGTGGCCTTTACCACCACCTCCGCCATCACTGTCAGCTTAGCGCGCTTGGAGCCGCGACGACGTTTCGAGCGTCCCGCGTCACCCGAACCAGGCGAGGTCGCTTGCTCCATCCCAGAGGGTTTGCCCTTGAACTTCGGGCGGGGCGGCAATCCCTTCAGCCGCGCGATCTCGTCCTTCAGCGCCTGGACTTCAATCTTCAGAAAGGCGTTGGCCGCCTGCAACTCCTCGATCGCTGCGTCTCTGCTCGCCAATTCAGCGTCTTAGGTCCGCGCCAAAACGCCAAGACGGCTCACCTCATCCGCCAGTGTCGCAACAAACCGGCGAAGCTCTAAAAGCCCAAGATCTTCATGCGATTCAGACGATGGCCGAGTCATCCCAAGGATGAATCACATCCAATCACACTTGAAAAGACCCACCGCACAGAAATCTGCCCCGGTTACCATCATTCTCTGTTGAGTCATTGATATAGAAGACTTTATGGCGGAGGGAGGGGGATTCGAACCCCCGAAACGGTCTCCCGTTTACACACTTTCCAGGCGTGCGCCTTCAACCACTCGGCCACCCCTCCGGTCAGGCCGCACGGTAAAGCACGAGAGGCACCAATCGCGCAACCTTCTCCCGCCAGTTTAAGGGATCAAATCCTCAACCGTGCGGATGATTAGGGCGATGTCCTGCGTTCGCGACAATCGATGATCGCCGTCCTTGATCAGCGTGACCCGCACGTTGCCGCTTTCCAGCTGCTCTGCGATTTTCAACGAAATTTGCCACGGTACGTCGGGGTCCCTTTGCCCATGCAGCAGCCGCACAGGTCCGGCGAAGGGTATCGTGCGGTTGAGCAGCAGATGATTGTTCCCGTCTTCGACCAGTTTCAGCGTAATCGGCATAGGGTCGCCATAGTCCGACGGTCGATAGAGCACGCCGTCGCGCTGTAGGGTTTCGCGTTGTTCAGCCGACAATTCGCCGCTCATCAGCCGCGCCGTGAAATCCGGTGCCGCGGCGATCCCGACCAGGGCTTTCACCCTCTGCGGCCGCGCCCGGGCCAGAAGAAGGCTGATCCAGCCGCCCATCGAAGAGCCGACCAATATCTGCGGGCCGGCCGTCGTCGCATCGAACACTGCCAGAGCGTCGGCAAACCAGTCGCCTATCGTGCCGTCGACGAAACGCCCTTCCGACTGGCCGTGGCCGCGATAATCGAGCCTGAGAAATTGGTGGCCTCGAGCCACCGCTGCATCTTCCAGCGCAGTTGCCTTGGTGCCCGTCATGTCCGATCCGAACCCGCCCAGGAACACGATGCCCGGGCTCGTCCCCGGGCTGGCGCAATAGGCCAGGCGCGGCTGGCCCGGTCTGTCCAAGAATTTAATCCTGCTTTGGTCGCTTTCGCTCATGTCACGCTCTGGTTCGTGCCTCTTGCCAGGGCTATAGCTTATCCGGTTGCGAACGGCGATTCGACAAATCGGCGGCGCGGCCTGAAGGGTATGTGGGACACAGGCCCGATATCAAGCGCCAGCCAGAGACAGATGCAAAGCGACTCCAATATTTCACTCGATCCGCTTACTCATGCCGACGGCCGTCCGATCACAATATTGCAGGTGCTGCCCAGGTTGATCGTTGGCGGTGCTGAGCGCGGTACGGTCGATATCGCCGCGGCGATTCAGAGCGCCGGCGGCATCGCGATCGTCGCATCCGAAGGCGGGCCGATGGTGCACGAATTGGAGCGCGCCCGAGCCCGGCACATCAAACTGCCGCTGGCCCCTAAGAACCCGTTCACCATCTGGCGTAATGCCGCCCGGCTGGCGCGCGTAATCCGTCAAAACAAGGTCGATATTATCCATGTTCGCAGCCGCGCACCGGGCTGGAGTGCGATGTGGGCAGCCAAGCGTACCGGAATCCCCTTCGTTACGACCTATCACGACACCTACTCGGCGAAATCGACCTGGAAAAAGCGATATAATGCGGTGATGGCCAAGGGCGACCGCGTCATCGCCATCTCAGAGTTTGTGGCGCACCATCTGCGTGTTCTGTATGGGCTGGGTGGCGGCGTATTGCGTGTAATCCCGCGCGGCATCGATCTGGCGCGGTTCGACCCGGCGCGCGTGCCGGCGGAACGCAAGGTCAAGCTGACCCACGACTGGAATCTGCCCGACGACAAGCCAATTATTCTGATGCCCGCGAGGTTAAGCCGTAAAAAGGGCCACGCTGTTCTGATCGAGGCTTTGGCGAAGTTGGGACGCAAGGATGTCTGCTGCCTCATGGTTGGCGACGACGGCCGGCAAACCGCCTATCGCCGCGAATTGCTTGACCTTATCCATCTGCGTGGGCTCGACGAGGTCGTCCGGCTTGTGCCCCAGGCCGCGGATATCTCGGCCGCTTACAGTATCGCTGCGGTAGTCGTAGCCCCGTCGATCAAGCCTGAGGGGTTTGGGCGCGTTCCGGTCGAAGCCCAGGCCATGGGGTGTCCCGTCGTCGCAAGCGATATCGGCGGATTTCGGGAGACGATAATAGATGGGGTGACCGGTCTGCTGGTTCCGGTCGGCGATGCCGATCGGCTGGCAGCCGCCATCGCCAGTGCCTTGGCGCTGACCCAAAACGAACGAGCGGATTTGGCCAGCGCAGCTGCCGCCAATATTCGTGCCACATTCACTCGTCAGCGCATGTGCGTATCCACTCTGGCAGTATACCGGGAACTCGTAACGTGATCAGCGCACGACACCTGGTTGGACTTATGCTCAACAGCAACCATTATTAGATCATGGATGAACAAAATAGTTTCGGCGGCCGCATGGCCCGGTATGCGCGGGTTTCGACTGCCGTGGGCGGGCTTGCGGCCCGAATGGCGGGCGAACGCTATCTCGGGCTGAAGATCGACCGGGATGCCCATGCGAGAGAGCTTCGTGCGGCGCTTGGCGGTCTGAAAGGGCCGCTGATGAAAGTGGCCCAACTCCTGGCCACAATTCCCGAGGCGATACCGGACGAATATGTGGCCGAACTATCCCAGCTTCAGTCCAATGCGCCGTCGATGGGCTGGTCGTTTGTGCGCCGCCGAATGCAGGCCGAACTCGGCCATGGCTGGGAGGGTAAGTTCAAGAATTTTGAACACGAGGCAGCGGCCGCAGCCTCTCTTGGGCAGGTACATCGTGCCACCGGGCTGGACGGGCAGAGATTGGCTTGCAAGCTGCAATATCCCGATATGGCCTCGGCTGTAGAGGCGGATCTGGGCCAACTTCGCCTGATCCTCGGGCTTTTCGAGCGCTATGACCGCGCAATTTCGACAAAGCGCATTCATGAGGAAATCACAGAGCGCCTGCGCGAAGAACTCGATTACGAGCGCGAGGGCCAGAACATGGCGCTCTATGCCGATATTCTGCAAAACGAGACAGGCGTGCATGTCCCCGTACGTGTGCCTGAGCTGTCGACGCGACGTTTGCTGACGATGAGCTGGCTGGACGGGAAACGCATTCTGGAGGTGGCGGAAGGCAACCGCGCCCTGTCCGAAGCGGTGGCGATCAATATGTTCCGCGCCTGGTATGTGCCGCTCTATCGCTATGGCGTGCTGCATGGCGACCCGCATCTGGGTAATTACAGCGCCTGCGCTGACGGCTCGATAAATCTGATGGATTTCGGATGCGTTCGCGTCTTCAAACCGACCTTCATCAAAGCGGTCATAGACCTGTACCGCGCGGTTCAAACCAATGACGAAGATTTGGCAGCCGAAGCCTATCGCGTGTGGGGCTTTGGCGAACTCAACAAGGAAGTTGTCGGGATACTGAACATTTGGGCGCGCTTTATTTACGAGCCGTTATTGGATGACCGTCCGCGTTTGATCGGCCAGGCGACCAATGGGATCTATGGACGTGAGATCGCTCAACAGGTTCACAAGGAGCTGGTTCGCGTCGGGGGGGTCGAAATACCACGCGAATTCGTCTTTATGGATCGCGCGACGCTCGGCTTAGGTTCGGTCTTTATCCATCTGAAGACCGAACTGAACTGGCACCGGATATTCGAAGGGCTGATTGCGGATTTCGACGTCGAAACGATGGGTAAGCGCCAGGCGAAAGTTCTGAAGAAGAACGGAATCTCAGGACAGTAACTTGGCGCGGCCGCCTTGGACCGGCGCTGCGGTTATCTCTCTCAATAGCGGTCTGATCGGCGGCTCTGCGCGCTTGCCGATCTTAACGACGGACGTCCATCGCCGTACCGTTCTGACTAGTGGTGGCCTCCACCACCATGGCCTCCACCACCATGGCCGCCCCCTGCATGGCCACCGCCCCCACGGACGGCTCCAGCGTGGCGACTGCCGCCGCCATAGCCGCCGCGATTGCCTCCGTAGTAACCCCGGCCGCCACCGAAGCCGAAGGCCAGACCAAAGGAATCATAGAATGGGGGCGCGTAATAGCCCGGAGCGCCATACATATAGCCATATCCCGGCGATGCAGGGACGCAGCCGTAGCCATAGGAATAATAATATCCATAGGGACAGGCCACGGTTTGCGCAGATGCCGAGGGCGCAATTGCGAAACCCAAGGCCAACGCAGCTCCGGAGACGAGTAATTTTGCATTTAAAATGCCGCTCAACTGGACCATCGAAAATCTCCCAACGGGTTCGACCTACGCGAGGCTGCCCATGCGGTTAGGCTGCACCGGCGGGAACGCCGCGTAGCCCTATGGGAGATTAACTGTCGGTTGCCTTGCCTGTTCCATGGGACGGGGCATCGCCTAAATATCTACCCAAACCGCGATAGGACGATGGTCCGAGCCGGCGCGGCCGAGTATTTCCGCGCGCGAACAGGTCAACCCACGAATGAAGCAGCGGTCAAGGCGAAGCGGCAGCATTTCGCCCATATCGTGTGTTGGGTTACGTTCGCCGACATCCTGAAATCCAGGAAGCAATGGCGGCCCTACCATGTTGCAGTCGCCGATGATTATGGCTCGGTGCGGGAGATGACGGCCGATCAGGCGCAATTGCCTGCGGTTCATCAATTGGCCGTGCGACAGATGTACGTTCGCCACGGCGAAATCGTCGCGCGCGATAATCTGGCTGATCCGTTTTACGAAAATGCCGGGCTGCAGGGTGATCTGATGCGGGACATGTGCAAATTGCAGGGGGCTCCAAGCCGCCAGCCCGTGCAGTCTGCCGGGCAGGGGGTTGCGCGCGTAATATCCGCCGATCCGGCTGGGGAGGTGGTCGATTGCCGCCGTCGCCTCCTGCATCAAGAAAAGATCCGGCCGTTCGCGTTCGGCAATATGCACCACTTCGTCGATCGACGCGCCGACGCTATGCAGCAGGTTCCAGCTGATTATCTTCACGAATAACCGGTCTTCACACTTGGCACCGCTTCACGGTTTGGCGACGTTCTCTGCCTGGCGCGACCGCCGCGTGCGCCAGGCGCGGGCCAGCAGAGATGCGCCCATCCATATTCCGATTATGCCCAAAGGATAGGCCAGCAGACGCGGGGTCAGCAGCGCGACGAGGCTGATGAGGGTTACGGCAATACCGCCAGTGAAGAGAACGCCGGATTCGGCGACCCCAAGGGGACGGTGCCTGGTCAAGGCTGCGCCAACTGTGCTGCCCAGGCCGACTGTGCCCGCAATCAGTCTGTTTCTGTCCGCATAGCGTTTCCGATACCGGGTGCTCCCTCCTGGCGGCACATTCTTTGCCGCCCGCATTCGGCCGGCGTCGAGAACGATCTCAGTCGCGTTCTCCAGGTCGCGCTCATACATCGCGGCCATCGCCGCCGCGAAGTCTGCGTCTTGGATTGTCACATCCAGTTCCCGGTTCGAGGTCCAACTCGCGAGGTTCGAATTGCTCGACCCGACCCGGGACCAGCAACCGTCTGCGACTGCGGTCTTGGCATGCAGCATCGTGCCGTTCCATTCGAATACCCTGACGCCGGCCTCCAGAAGCGATCGATAGCCTGCGCGCGACACGGCGCCGACGATCGGCCAGTTGCTCGAACCAGGGACCAGCAGGCGTACGTCCACCCCGGCCTTAGCGGCCCCGCAAAGCGCGTGTACATAGCCGGTCGTGCCGACGAAGTAGGCATCGGTCAACCACAGAGAATGTTCGGCGATCTCGGCTACAAGTTGTTCCAACCGGTAGAGACTCATCTCGTCAGGTCGCCCGGCGATTACCCAGGCCTTGAGATTGCCGACTTGTTCATGAGCACCGACCCGGGTCATCTCCAGTCTTGGGATAGGCGGTCCCTCGGACATCCAGCTGTCAGCGAAGGCGGCCTCGATATCGGCGACCGCAGGCCCGCGAATCGCGATCGCCGTATCGCGCCACGGCTCAATTCCTTGGGCCGGGTCTCCCTGCCAGGAATCGCCGACGCAAAGGCCTCCGGTGAAAGCCACCTGCCCATCGACACAAACGACCTTGCGGTGATCACGACTGAGCCAGCCGAGGGGATGACCTAATCGCGGCGGATTATAGCATCGAACCTCGACACCGGCGTGGCGAAGCCGTTCCCAAAATATGGGCTTGGTTCGCGACCTGCAGCCCATCCAGTCGTACAGCACGCGGCAGCGCACCCCGCGCCCGGCAGCCGCGATCAACGCCTGGGCAAATGCAGTGCCGATCCGATCGTCGCCCAAAATATAATTCTCCAGATAGACCGTGCGTTCAGCTTTGGAGATGGCTTCCAGCCAACGTGGAAAATTCTCCGGTCCATCACGCAATAGCTCGATTGCGTTGCCTTGTGATTGCGCCGCGTCGGCGACACGGGAAAATCCGCTGCCTGCCAGGGATTCTAACGGCGTGCCTAAGTTGGATTCGATGCCGGATCTGTGTTCGCTCATGTGCGGGGTCTCGTGATGGTTTCCGGTTATTCAGATGCAAATGCACCATAATGCTCGATTTGATCCATGAAATGGCGATAAAGCACTGCGACAAGAGATTGAGCACGGGGAATGGGTATGGAAAAGCTGATTTATCTGCTCTGGAAAGACACGGCAAAACCGCAGGCGGCTTTTAATGCCGATCTTTTGGGGACGGTACAGCGAAAGCTCGTTGCATTGGGAGCACAGCGGCTTCAACTGCATGTGATCGACGATACGGTTGCGCCAGGAGCCAAACTGCGCTTCGAGACCATGAAGCCTATGCCGTCGGCAATGGTGTCTTTCTGGTTGAACGCAGCCCATGCACGCGGACGCTTCGAACTCGTGCTGGAGGAGGTGTCTGCGCGGATCGCCGGCTATGCAGTGTCTGAAGCGACAGTATTGCCGATTATCGAGGCGCAACCGGACGGTGTGCGCGTGCCGGGCTTTTCCCAGATCGCATTTTTTCGAAAGCTGCCGGGAATCACTTACGAGGGCTTCCTCAATATCTGGATGCGCGACCAGACCCGAGTGGGGCCGCAAACCCAGGAAACCTTCTATTACGGCCAGAATATAGTGGTGCGGGCGCTGACGGTCGGGGCTCCGCCGCTCGACGGGATCGTCGACGAGTGCTACCCGATCGAAGCTTTGACCGATCATCTGGTCTACTGGCGGGCGAACGGCTCGGAGGAGACCTTTCAGGCGAATTTGAAACGTGAAATGGACAACGTCGCCCGTTTTATCGACGGCGACAGCGTCTCGGTCTTCGTTGCCAGCACCTATCGCTTCGGCGGCTGGACCGATCAACCGGCTTAGAGACTTTGCTGGAGTCTAGATGTCAGAACACGAATCGATCGACCCGGACTGCAAATTCGAGGCAGGCATTCTGACGCCGGAGATCGATCCTGGCCGCTGTGAGGCCAAGGGGCCTTGTGTCACTTCCTGTCCCTACGATGTGCTGGCAATCCGCATCGTCCCCGCGGAGATCAAGGAGACGATGTCGCTATTGGGACGGATCAAACTGTTCGTTCATGGCGGCAAGCAGGCTTATGCTGTCAATGAGGATGCCTGCCACGGTTGTGGACTCTGTGTGCAGGTATGCCCGGAAGACGCCATCACGCTTCGACGGCGTCCCGCTTGATTCTCTACCGCCAGCATTCGATCTTGACCGTCCCCTTTTGCAGCAGACCGGCGAGGTCGGTCGCAGAACGCGCGTGGCCCTTTGGGCTTTGTTCATAACTTATGCCCTTCTGATTCATCAGTTTTTCCAATAGGCCTATTCGCCAGGCAAAATTGACGTTTTGGGAAAGATCGCCCGTTGAGGCCGCGACCGCTAATGCGTTCAGCTTAGAAGCGACCATCCCGACGACTGCACCGCCATCATCGACAACCGGGCCGCCCGAACTGCCCGCCTGTTCGGGCGCACTGATCTGGAAGGCTTTGATATTTCCCTGGAAACCGGTTGCGCTCGAAACTGTGCCCGATGCCAAGTTTCCGCTACTCGAGAGGACCGGACCCAGCGGAAATCCATAGCTGGTGATGCTCTCACCCAATTCGGCTGGCGTGGTGCGGATTTTAAGCCGCGTGCCAAACCCGCCGCCGGCAACAAGCGCCAGATCATCTGTTTGGTCTCCGGCGACAACGTGGCTTTCGACGTTAAATTTACCGGCCGGGTCGATCAACTTGATCAATTTGCAATTTGGTACGACGTGGTAATCGGTCGCGACTTCGCCGTCCTTGCCTACGACGAAGCCGGAGCCTGTGCCTCGCAGGCGCGGGGGGCGTGGTCCGGCGGCCGGCGAAAACAGGCTGACCAGTTCCGCTCCGGGTTTCCATGCCGCTGCAGCGGTCTGAGCGGTCGACAATTCGGCCAGTGACAGGCCTTTGGCCGCATTGTCGCGCATGAAGTTGGCCATCATGCCGGGCGGACCGACCAGCTTCGACGATGCCAGGCTGGCCCATTGATAGGCTAGCCCGTCGTCAGTCGGGAGACCATTGCCGTCGAGGTAAAGGCCAGCCAGGAACAGCTGTGCTAAGGGCAGTCCTTGCACAGCCGCCGACTTGGTAAGGCGTACCGATTCGACGACATCGCGTGGCACACCGGTCCCTGCAATATACAGTAAGGCCAGTTGCAGCTTTGCGGGCGCGTAATTGTGGTCGGCCGCCTGATGAAACCATTTCAGCGCCTCCTGCTGATCGACGGTGGTGCCTTGGCCTTTCTGATAGGCAATTCCCAAATTGAACTCGCCTGCCGGGTTTCCATGCCCGCCGGCGAACTCGAACCATTTCCGCGCCTCTGCGAAGTCCTGGGGCACCTTCATGCCATTCGCATAGAGCACCCCAAGATTATTGGCTGCATATGCATTGCCGTGATCCGCCATTTGCTGAAGCGCGGCCGGGTCGGTCGGCAGCGGAACGTTTGGACCTGCCGGTCCGGCACACCCGCCCAGTGTGGCCCCCGTACCGAGCCAGATAATGGCTATAAGAAACCGGATCTGCGTTACAAACCGCATGTTGTTCCCCTGTTCCGGTTTGATGACCGCTGTTGTTCTATTCGCAGAGATTTAACCTGAAATCCATTGCAGCGGACAGGATCATCACTTGCTGCGACCAGCCTCGAATGCCTTGATCTTACTGGTCATGTCCGCGACCATCTCGTTGGGAATCGGAAATGTCAGAGCATATTGCTCTATTTTCCAGCCGCCAGGGGATCACGCCGGTGCCACGGCTCGTGCCGTATGATGCGCTGTCCAAAATCTCGTTGAACCAAGCGAGGCATCCGCAAGGAATCTGTGCCAGCGTGATATGGCGCTCGCGTGGGCTATAGGTCTATCCCTTGCCCTGCGCGAAACGCTGCAGCGCATAGGCGCGGAATGCCTTGATCGTCCAGCGTTCCATCGCATCGGTTCAGATAAAAACCGCGTCAGGTGCAAAGAGAGCGAAATAGGTATCGCCGTCCGCTTTTGACGCGGCTTTGTGAAGACTGTCCAGTGTGTGTCCGATCGAGGCTATCTTCGCGTCGTCTGGCGTGTCGGCGAATGCCGGCGTCGTTAGGGTTGCAACGAGCGACAGCAGAGCGATTATAAAAGTTCGAGGCATATTTTCCGGTCCGTTCCGGCAATTTTCGTTTTTCGGTATGATGATCTTTCCGGGCGACCTCGCCAACCTGGGGAGCGACGATCTTCCCCTTTGCAAAGCTGGCAACCTTGCGGCAAGGTGCGGAACCAATTTTCTAGCCTGTCGAGTCACCCTAAGGACCTTCCGACAACCATGAAGCTGGCCATTCCGAAGGAGCGGCGCGCGAACGAGCGACGTGTCGCTGTGACGCCTGATACCGTCAAGAAGTTGATCCCCTTGGGTTTCGATGTGGTAGTCGAGTCGGGCGCAGGCTTGGCATCGGCGATTACTGACGACGCCTATCGTGCGGCCGGTGCAGTGGTCGCTGCCGAGGAAACTCAGACTTTGGGCAATGCCGACATCGTTCTGAAGGTTCAACGACCACTGTCGGCGGCTGAAGGCCTTGACGAATATGCGATGATTAAGCCGGGGGCGATGTTGATAGGCATGTTGGCGCCCTACCAAAACCCCGATTCAATCCGCGAATATGCACGCCGCAAGATCGACGCCTTTGCGATGGAGTTGGTGCCGCGAATCACCCGCGCCCAGGCGATGGATGTGCTGTCGAGCCAGGCCAATCTGGCCGGTTATCGCGCTGTGCTCGATGCAGCTTATGAGTTCGGTCGGGCCTTTCCGATGATGATGACCGCGGCCGGCACCATTCCGCCTGCGCGTGTTTTCGTGATGGGTACAGGCGTTGCCGGTTTGCAGGCAATCGCCACCGCGCGCCGGCTGGGTGGCGTCGTGTCGGCGACCGACGTTCGCCCGGCCGCAAAGGAACAGGTTCAATCGTTAGGCGCGACCTTCGTCATGGTCGACAGCGAAGAGACCAAGCAGGCCGAAACCGCCGGCGGCTATGCCAAGGAAATGAGCGACGAATACAAGCGCGCCCAGGCATTGCTGATCGCCGAGACGATCCGCAAGCAGGATGTCGTTATCTGCACGGCATTGATCCCGGGGCGCAAAGCTCCGGTTCTGGTCACGGCCGAGATGGTCGAGACGATGAAGCAGGGTTCGGTGATCGTCGATCTGGCGGTCGAGCAGGGCGGGAATTGCCCGCTTTCACGTCCCGGCGAGGTGGTCGAACATCACGGGGTCAAGATCGTCGGCCATTGGAACGTGCCAAGCCGAATCGCGGTCGATGCCTCCGCGCTTTATGCCCGCAACCTGCTGGCCTTTCTGACGCCGCTGGTCGCCAAGGAGACGAGCACGCTCAAAATCGATTGGGCCGACCAGATCGTGACCGGCACGGCGCTGACCCGCGACGGACGGATTATCCATCCGCAATTCACCTCGGCAGACCCGACCCCGCTCGAAGCAGCGGCCGGCGTCACGCCGACGCTAACGTCCTGAACAGGGAGGATAAGTCCCATGGATCAAACCCTTCCGTCCGCCGTTGAGCAACTCAAGCAATCCGTCGATGCCCTGAGCCACAAGGTGGACCAGCTATACGGGCAGGCTGCGCAGATAGCGGTTCAGCATTCCGGTGCCGAACAGACGTTTCTGGTGATGGGGATCACCGTGTTCGTGCTGGCGATCTTCGTCGGCTATTACGTGGTTTGGCATGTTACGCCGGCCCTTCATTCGCCTCTCATGTCGGTCACCAACGCAATTTCTTCGGTCATCGTCGTCGGTGCCTTGATCGCAGCAGGGCCGGCGGCTTTCGGCATGTCGAAGATTTTCGGTTTGGCGGCCGTGGTGCTTGCTTCGATCAACATATTCGGCGGCTTCATCGTCTCCCAGCGTATGCTGGCGATGTTCCGCAAAAAGAAATAGGGGTCGTTTAGGTGGAAACCTGGTCAGCGCTCGCCTATCTCGTCGCGGCGATCTGTTTCATTATGGCGCTGCGCGGGCTTTCCAGCCCGGTAACCGCCCGCTCGGGCTTGCGTTTCGGCGTAGCCGGAATGGCGATTGCGGTGGCAACGACCCTGGCTCTTCCCGGTGTCGTTTCCTTCGGCCCGATCCTCGCGGCCATCGCGCTCGGCGGCATTATCGGTGCGGTCGTGGCGATCAAAATTCAGATGACGGCGCTTCCGCAACTCGTTGCTGCATTTCACAGTCTGGTAGGACTGGCGGCAGTCTTCGTCGCCGCCGCAGCCTTTACCAACCCTGCAGCCTATGGCATCGGCGTTCCCGGCGCGATCGTCGCAGGCAGCCTGGTTGAAATGAGTCTGGGCACGGCGATCGGCGCCATAACCTTTACCGGGTCGATCATCGCCTTCGCCAAGCTCCAGGGGTTGGTTTCGGGTGCGCCCGTGGTGTTCAAGGGGCAGCATCCGCTGAATGCGCTGCTCGGCATCATTCTGTTGGCGATGGTTGTTACGTTGGTGGTCACCAACGCCTCGCTTGCCTATGTGATGATCGTGCTGCTGTCGTTGCTCATCGGTGTGCTTGTCATCGTCCCGATCGGCGGCGCGGATATGCCGGTGGTGGTTTCGATGCTGAACTCCTATTCCGGCTGGGCCGCCTGCGGCATCGGCTTTACCCTTGAGAACAATCTCCTGATCATCACCGGTTCGCTAGTGGGTTCGTCCGGGGCCATCCTGAGCTATATTATGTGCAAGGGGATGAACCGGTCATTCATCAGCGTCATCCTGGGCGGCTTCGGGGGCGAGAGCGTCGCCGCGGTCGGCGGTTCGCATGGCGATAAGCAGGTCAAGTCGGGCTCCGCCGAAGACGCTGCCTTCATCCTCAAGAATGCCTCGTCGGTGATTATCGTCCCCGGCTACGGCATGGCCGTGGCGCAGGCGCAGCATGCGCTTAAAGAGATGGGCGACACGCTTGGGAAAGAGGGCGTCCAGGTCCGCTATGCCATTCATCCGGTCGCCGGTCGCATGCCGGGCCATATGAACGTGCTGCTGGCCGAGGCCAATGTTCCCTATGAGGAAGTTGTCGAACTCGACGACATCAACAGGGATTTCGCCCAGACCGACGTGGCCTTCGTCATCGGGGCCAACGATATCACCAATCCCGCCGCCAAGACCGACCCGACGTCGCCGATCTATGGCATGCCAATCTTGGATGTGGAGCGGGCGCGCACGGTTCTGTTCATAAAACGCTCGATGGCTTCGGGATATGCCGGCATCGAGAACGAGCTGTTTTATTACAACAACACGATGATGCTGTTCGGCGACGCTAAAAAGATGTGCGAAGATATTATCAAGTCTCTTCAGGCCTGAGGGCGTTAGCCGGCACGCGCCACATAGATCATTTCATGTCCAAGCAGACCCGGCGCCAATCGGCAGGCTGCGCGGTCCAAAGGTTCGGTCAGGCATCTGGATAAAACGCGCCGGAGCGGGCCGAGCGGCAATCCGCCTTGGACGAACGCCGCGGTAACGGTGAAGTGCTGTTGTTCCAGCATGCGCTGGGCAGAAGCGAAGCTGTACCAGCGCACATGTGTGCGATCCATCAGTCCGCTCTCCGCATAGTCGAACCTGCCGAACAGCAGCCTGAGCCTGCTTTTCCAGTGTAATAGGTTCGGCAGGGCCACGATCAATCGGCCCGATGTGTCCAGCCGATCACGGATACCGGTCAGAAGTTTTTCAGGACTGACCAGATGCTCCAGCACGTGGCTGCAGATGACCGTATCGTAGAGGCGCCCGTCGGGCAGTGGGGGCAGACCCATCTCAAGGTCCTGAATATAGACATTGTCGCAATGCCGCTTCGCCTCGTTGGCCTCGCGCTGGGACAGGGTAATGCCGTCTACCAGCAGACCGCGTGTCGCGAGGAGGCGCGCATTGCCTCCCATGCCGCAGCCGATGTCGAGAATACGCGTCGCGCCTTCGGGAATGCATGCGATCACTGCGGCGCTGCTTTCGCCCAGATAGGTTATGTCGGGTTCATGCATGTTTATCGGCGTCTCAGTTGATTTTGCCCTCTTCCGGTTGGCATACGCGATCCTTAAGGTAAGACCAATGGCCTAAGGCCGATATCCGGGAAATCCACGGCAGGGGAGGAAATCGCGATGAGCTCTAAGATCGAGAGCCGTTATGTCGAGGCGAACGGACTTTGTCATCACTATTTGACCGCGGGCAGCGGCCCGGCGGTCATGCTGTGTCATGGCTTTCCTGAGCTTTCCTGGTCTTGGCGGCACCAGATCCCGGCATTGGCTGAAGCCGGATATCGAGTCATCGCGCCTGACCTGCGAGGATATGGCGACACCAAAGGTCCAGCGGATCCTCAGGCCTATACCAATCTGCATGTGGTGGGCGATCTGGTGATGATGCTGGATGCGCTGGAGGAAAAGCAGGCTGTCATTGTCGGTCACGATTGGGGATCCCCGATTGCCTGGCTGGCTGCGACCTTGCGTCCCGACCGGTTTCGCGCAGTTGCTTCCCTTTCAGTGATGCATGGACCCCGCATGCCTTTACCGCCGCCCGAATTTGCCAAGGCGAACGGGATGGCCGATCTATATTGGTTGTATTTTCAACCGCCCGGCCAGGCTGAGGCGGATATGGAACGCGATACGAGGGAAACATTCCTGAGGCTGATGTACGGCGTCTCCGGCGACGCGGCACAGCGGGGCGAAAGCTGGAACCTTCGTGTCGACCCCAAGGTCGGTCTCGTCAACGCGCTGGTGCGCCCGCAGAAGCTGCCGCCTTGGCTCACGGAGGAAGATCTCGCCCGCTATGCCAGCACTTATGCCCGTACCGGTTTTACCACTTCGCTGAACTGGTACCGCTGCATGGCGCGAAGCTGGGAACAGTCGGCAGCCTGGGCCGACGTCAAGATCACTGTCCCGGCTTTGTTCATCGGCGGGCGCAACGACCCCACACTGACTCAGCTTCAGCGTGGTGCGGATGCCATGCGCACAGTTGTCCCCAATTTGCGTGACGTGGTCATGGTCGATGCCGGCCATTGGGTTCAACAGGAAGATCCGGAGGCTGTCAGCAACGGGCTGATCGGTTTTCTAAAGGGTCTTTAGCCCGATTCAATTTCAACACCTTCGTCCCGTTAAGCGCTATATTCTAGCGGTAGCTTTGAGGTTGGGGATGGGTTTTCGACGATAGGGGCGGGTCAAGTGTCGCGACGGAAAGTCGACCGACAAACAAAGACCGCTGAAGGCGGCATATTCTCACCGACTGCGATATTGGATGCGCAGAGTGAGATTATCGATGCGATCGCGTCAGGGTCCAACCTGCGCGAGACGCTTTCTCGTGTCGCGCTTATTGTCGAGCATTTGGCGCCTCCGGCGATTTGTTCGATCCATCTGCTTGACCGCGACGGCCTGCATATCCGTCACGGCGGCGCTCCGAGCCTGCCCGCCGGCTATAATGACCAGATAAACGGTCTACCGGTTGGGCCGTGCGCCGGGTCCTGCGGTACGGCGGCCTATTTGCGCCGACGTGTGATCGTTGAAGATATAGCGACCGATCCGCTTTGGGCCGACTATCGGGATTTTGCCTTGCCTCTGGGCCTGCGGGCCTGTTGGTCGCAACCCATTATCGACGAGGCTGGAGCTGTTCTGGGGACATTTGCGCTTTATTATGGAGAGATTAAGTCTCCCTGCGAGGGCGACCTCGACCTGGTCGACCGGATGGCGCGTCTGGTCCGCGTCGCGCTCGTGCAAGACCGCAGAGAGCGCGCTCTTATCGAGACGGAGCAAAAGCTGCGGGACTATCTGACAGTTTCGTCCGATTGGCTCTGGGAGCAGGACGCTGAGCGCCGTCTCACCTTTGCATCCAGCAACATATTGGGCATCGATACGGATTCGATGTTGGGCAAATCTTCCTGGGACGCCGTCATCAAGGGAATGGCGCCTCAGCAGATCGCGGTCTTTGACGCCGATCTTACGGCACGAAGATCATTTCGAGAGATGCGTGTCTTGCAGGCTGATTCAAAGGGTGTGACCCATTATCTGAACATCAACGGTATGCCCATCTATAATGACGATGGTCAATTCTGCGGCTATCGCGGGACTGCCCACGATATCTCCCGTCAGGTCGCAGCCGAGGCTGAAAGCCTGCGGTCAAAAATAGAGGCCGAGGACGCGAACCGCGCGAAGACTGAGTTCCTCGCGAATATCAGTCACGAACTGCGCACGCCGCTGAACGCCATACTTGGCTTTTCCGAAATTATGGAAGGCTCGCTGCTGGGGCCACTGCCGGAGAGATATCAGCGATATGCCGCCGACATCCATAGATCGGGTCAGTACCTTCACGGACTGGTGACCGATATCCTCGATCTTTCGCGCATCGAAATGGGTCGGATGCAATTGGAGGAGGAAGTCGTCGATGTCGCCGATTTGATCGAGAGCAGCGTTAGCATGCTGAGAATACGTGCCGACGAACAAGCGCTTCAGCTCGTGGTGTCAACTGCAAGCAACCTGCCGCGGCTGCTTTGCGATCGTCTGCGATTGAAGCAGGCTCTCATTAACTTGTTGTCGAACGCGGTCAAATTTACGCCGAAATACGGCAGTGTGACGGTATCGGCGCGGACTACAGGTGACGGTCTCGCACTGAGTGTAAGCGATACCGGGATCGGGATGAGATCGGAGGATATTCCAAGGGCATTGGAAGCATTCCGCCAGATCGAACCCCAGCTCAACCGGCGCCACGATGGGGTGGGCCTCGGTTTGGCGCTCACCAAATCCCTGGTTGAACTTCATGGTGGACGCCTTGAGTTAGTCAGCGCGCCGGACAAAGGAACGGCCGCGACCATTCATCTGCCGGTTGCGCGGATAGCCGAGACGTAATCGCCGGGTACTAACGTTTAATCCTACTGCACGTTGATTTGCCCGTAGGCCCAGGGATGGTTCTTGTCGATGTAGGTAAAGCTGCCGGGCGTTGCGAATGTGACAGAGGCCGACCCACCCGGTGCGACTTCGCCCGTCGACCAGGATCCATCCTGAGCTGTCGCGTTGTGAGCCTCCTTGCCGTTGTTCGTCCAGGTCACCTTTGTGCCGACAGCGACCTTGATGCGGTTCGGTAAAAATGCATTTTCGTTATAGGCCTGTCTGACTTTTTCGAGCCCGGTGTCGCGAACCATGCCGGAGATGGCTATGGCGTCTGCCGATACGACCCGGCCGGCGAAGGTGGTTTCGATGGGCGGCGCGGGCGGGGCGGGTAGCGGCGGCACCGTGCCGCCCAGCTTGAATGCCCAGAGGTTCTTGACCGCCAAAACGGCGACATATTCCTCGCCGTCGATCTCATAAACGGCGGCGGGACCGCTTTCGTTGGCGCCCGTCTGGAATTGCCACAAGATGTCGCCGGTTTTCACGTCCAGCGCCTGAAGATTGCCGTCGGGGTCGCCGTGGAACAGCAACCCGCCGGCGGTCGTCGTCGCGCCACTGCCGTTCTGCATCTCATAGGGTGTGTTCTTCTGCCAGACGACCTTGTCGGTTCGGCTGTCGATCGCCGCCAGAATGCCGGAGGTCTTCATGCCCGGAACGCTGGATGACGAGCTGAAGAAATGCGGGTCCTGCATACGCTTGATCCACAGCGGCCAGCCCGGCGAACCGGCCATATAGAAATATTTCGTCTGCGGATCGTACGACATCGGCGACGACCGCGCGGTCAGCACGGGATAGATTGCGTTGGGCGTATCGAAATTCACCGGGTCGTAATGGCACAGCCGTTTGAACCCAGCCGGCACTCGACCTTCCTGAATGCAATTCGGGCCGATTTCGTCGGCGCCAACCGGGAAGGGCTGCGTCGCATGGGTGAACAGCCGCGGGTCCTGCGGGACCGGCCGCTCTTCTACGCGATGCACCGGCTCGCCGGTCGCGCGGTTCAGCAGGAACAGATAGCCGTCCGTCCGCATCGCCCCGAGCGCCTTGACGGTTTTGCCGTGGACTTCAGCGTCATAAAAGACCAGCGGCGTCGCGATGTCGGACTCCCAGATGTCGTGATGGACGACCTGATAATGCCAACGGTATTTGCCGGTTTTCAGCTCAAGCGCCACGACGCTGTCGGTATAGAGATTGTCGCCGCGGCGCAGGTCTCCGGCCCATTGCGGCACCGGATTACCCGTGCCGAAATAGACGAGACCAAGGTCAGGATCGATATTTGCGGTGTTCCATAAACCGCCGCCGCCGTGGAGCCACTCGTCGTTGTCCTGAGCCCAGGTCTCGTGGCCTTTCTGGCCCGGCGCGGGCACTGAAAAGAATTGCCAGACGCGCTTGCCAGTTTTCGCGTCCATGGCGACGATGCGGCAGCGCACGCCGTGGTCGCCGTCCGACATGCCGGTGATCACCATGCCCTTGGCATAAGTCGGCGCGCCGGAAACATATTCGCCGGTGGTGGTGAGTGCGGCCGAAGGGTTATCCGCCCCCTTCACCGGTAGGCTGTCGCCCATAGGCACGCTCCAGATTTGCTCGCCTGTCTTTTCGTTCAGCGCGACCACATGAGCGTCGGCCGTACCGTAAAAGACCATTCCGCCGCCGACCGCTATGCCCTTGAACAGGTTCGACGGCGCGATCTGCGCCTCGTGGGTCCAAACGATCTCGCCGGTTTTGGGGTTCAGTGCATAGATATGGGGCCCGGCGGTGACGAACATCATGCCGTCGACGACGACCGGGGTTCCACGGGAAACTTCGCCGTCGAATATATGGGACCAGGCTCCGCCGAGGGTTTTGACGTTGGCGCTGTTGATTCGGGCCAGCTGCGAATAGCGGCCGTTGCCCCAATCGCCCGCAACCATCGGCCAGTTCTTGGTGGGCGCGTTACGCAGGTCTTGCGGAGAGTCTGCGGCTGCAGCACTGCCCGCCGCCAACATGGAGATAGCGCAGAACAGGCCCATTGCGCTTCGACGCATCGCGATCCTCCCCGGATTTTTATTCCATTGACGATAGCAGCTTCGCGCGGCAGGGCCAGTGTTTAGGTCGCTACTTGTTTAGGTCGCTACCGGCTATAGATCAGCACATGCTGCCAGGGCAGTTCTTCGTAGCGCCACACCAGATGTAGGCCGACGGCGGACATTTCTTTTGAAAGCTGAGCCTCGGTCATCTTATGGTGGGGCAGGATGGGTACCGACGGGTCTTCTCCGCGATATTCGACGAAGACGACCTGGCCGTCGGGTTTTAGGCCGTTGATAATGCCCCGCATCATCTCAAGGGGTTGGTCGAATTCATGATAGGCGTCGACGAGCAGAACCTTATCGACCGATCCCGGTGGCAGGTGCGGATCGTCGGTCGTACCCAGTAGCGGCCGGACATTGCCGACCCCGGCCCGGGCGATACTGTCGTGCATCAGGTCGATCATTTCCGGCTGTATATCTTCGCCGATGACAGAGCCCTGCGGGACCTTTCGGGCGATGCGGATGCTGAAATAGCCGGTCCCCGCGCCGATATCGGCCACCACGTCGGTCGGCTTCAGCTGCATCGCGTCGATGACTCGATCCGGCTGTTCCTCGGTTATTCTCTCGGGCCGCTCAAGCCAGTCTGCCCCCTCATGGCCCATCACATGGGCGATCTCGCGGCCCATATAGACTTCGCCGATCCCGTCGTCGCTGGGCGCGATATGGCTGTATTGGGCTAGCGCGGGGATACCGCTGAGCAGCATAAAAAGGGTTGCAAAGACGGTGGTCCGGCTGCGCATCGTCATGTCATCCGCCCTGAAGCGTATGCAGCACCGTGTCCGCCGTCAGTATCTGCGGCAGGATCACCGGCTTGTCGGCGGCTCCCTTGGGGTAGAACAGGTAAAGCGGTACGCCGCCCCGGCCGTTAGCCTCCAGCACACGGGTGATGTCGCGATCGCGGCGGGTCCAATCGCCGCGTAGCGCGACGATGCCTTGGGCGGCGAAGGCGTCCTTTACTGCAGGGTCGGTCAGCGCCACCCGTTCGTTCACCTTGCAGGTGATGCACCAGTCGGCGGTGAAATCCACGAAAACCGCCTTGCCGTCGGCTTTCAGCGCGTCGAGTTTGGCTTGGCTGAACGGCTCCCAGGAAATGCCGCCGGCGACAGCGGTTTCGGGCGTCGCGGGCGCGCCAGAGGACTCGCCGGGAATCTCGACCAACGCCAGGGCAGCGATGACGGCTATGATGGAGACGGCCAGACCGGCAAGACGGCTGCGACCCTCGCCCAGACGCACCGACTCATATAACCACGCGGCGAAGGCGATCAGCACCAAACCTGCCAGCGCAGCGGTGACGCCGATGCTGCCGGCCTCTGACGACAGGACGAAGGCGAGCCATACGGCGGTCCCATAGACCGGAAAGGCCAAAACCTGCTTAAAGCTGTTCATCCAGGCCCCGGGCTTGGGCAGGAAGCGCCGCGCAGCGGGGGAGAAAGCCAGCAGCAGATAGGGCAAGGCGAGGCCCACACCGATCGCCTCGAATACCGCGAAGGACACGTACCAGGGCTGCGTAATGGCAAATCCGACAGCCGCAGCCATGAAAGGGGCCGTGCAGGGGGTTGCGACCAGGGTTGCGAGCGCGCCGGTGAAGAACGATCCGGAATAGCCCTCGCGATCGGCCAACTCGCTTCCCAAACCGGCGACGCTGTCGCCGAAGGTGAAGACGCCTGACAGGCTGAGACCCACGGCGAACAGCACATAGATCATTATGGTCAGAAAGATCGGCGATTGCAGCTGGAAGCCCCAGCCGATCTCAGCCCCGGCAGCGCGAAGAACGATCAGTGCGCCGGCAACGATCCCAAAGCTCACCAGCACGCCCGCCGCATAGGCCAACCCCTGCAACCTGACTTCACGCGGAGCGGATTGGGCATGACGGACGAGAGACAGCGCCTTGATCGACAGGACCGGCAGCACGCAAGGCATCAAGTTGAGGATAATGCCGCCGGCGATCGCCAGCAGCACCGCTTCTACAAAGGCCAAAAGGCCGATTCGGGCGACGGATGGCGCGCCGCCGGTTACCGATCCGGCAACCGCCTGGCTTGCGATTTGGATTGCATGGGCAGCAGCCGTGTCGCCGGTACTGGAATCGTTAAAGGCGAGCACGCCGTTCAGCGATGCAATCGGCTGATCTTTGCCTTTGGCACGCTTCAACGTGACGGTGACGCCGTCGCGCCCGCTGTCGATTTGGGGCAGCACGTCGTTATCGATCAGGCCTTCATCCAACGGAAAGAAGGCGATGTTGGACAGTTTACCGGCGTCGCCGGTGGCTATATGCAGACGTATCCGGTCTTTGTCGAAAGTTGCGTTCGCGGTGAAGGGGCTGTCGGTCGGAACTTGAGCTTGCGCGGCGGCAAAGGCCGCGGTGTTGTCCGGGTCGGGCGCAGGCGAAGCGGCCTTGGCTGGAAGCACCAGTTTAAGGTCGGCCTCTTCGGGTACGCAGACATCGGCGCAGACCAGCCAATTGGCATGGCCGGTCAGCGTCACGTCCGTTCCGGTGGCGAGCGTATCGGGAACCGTAATGGTGACAGGCAGGGCGACCTGGTCTTCATAACCGTAGGAAACCAGGGGGCCATAGGGGATGCGCTTGGGTGTCGGCCACGCTAGAGCCGACGCGGCGAATCCCGCAGGCAATGACCAGTCGACTGTCGTGGGCAAACCCGAATCGCCGGGATTGACCCAATAGGTGTGCCAGCCCTTTTGAATTTTCTGGACCAGCAGCACATGCAGCTTTTGGCCGGGCGCGATACTTCTGGTTTCGGCGATCAGTTTGACAGCGGCGTGCGGCCCACCGCCGGGATCGGACTGGGCAAGCGCCGCTGCAGGTGCTGCCATCAAGGCAACGGCAGCAATCGCAAGGCGGACAAAAGGTCGAAGCGCGGCCATTCTCAGGCGAACTTTGGTCAAGATATTTCCTAAACTGGACTGCGCATCGCTATATCATCGATGAAGCAGTCATCGATACCGTTCTGCACGGCGCATGCCTCGCACCGTCAGGACCTAATGTATTCGGTCCTTGCCGGTGCGAGGTTACGCGCTAGCGCAATCGGGCTCAGCCCTTGAGTGCGGCCTCGATCGCCGTTTCGATATCGGCCGAATCCGGCTTTACCTTGCTGGGGAATTCTCCGATCAGTTTTCCGTCGGGGCTGATCAGCAGCTTATGGAAATTCCACGCCGGAATTGCCGGCGTGCCGCCGACTGAAGCGGCCCATTTATAAAAGGGATGCGCCTGATCGCCTTTGACGTCGTACTTGGTCGTCAGGGGGAAATCGACATCATAATTGCCTTCGCAGAACTTCTTGATTTCCGCGTTGCTGCCTGGTTCCTGGCCGCCGAAATCGTTGGAGGGCACGCCCAGCACAACCAGGCCCTTGTCCTTATATTTCGTATAGACCGCTTCCAGTGCGGTATATTGCGGGGTGAAGCCGCATTGCGACGCCGTGTTGACCACCAGGACGGTCTTGCCTTTGAAGTCGGCCATCGACATCGGCTTGCCGTCGATGGAGGTAAAGCTGAACTGAAAGGCGTCGCCGGCGTCGGCTGCCATGGCGGCCGGGGCGATGCCGCCGACGATGGTCGCCGCGAGAGCGAGAGCTTTAAAGCGCATTTTGAAAATCCCCAAGGTTTGAGCGGAAACTTCTGTCCGATCGGTTGACATATTCATTCGTACACAATTTAATTGTCTGCAAGATAATAAGTCAAGGTCGCCATTATCGTATAGAATCGCGCTGAAGCGATACGGAGGCTCTGACGCGTGGCTATAAGAACGATTTGCGGAGCGGAATCATGGTCTTGAAATCTTCCGAACGGAAGCATGGCGATATTGCCTATGCGCCGTCCCCTCTCGACGGGATTCGCGAAATACCGCGCCTCGATCAGCAGCTTTGCTTCGCGCTCTATTCTGCGGTTAATCGCGTTACCCGGCTTTATCGCCCGGTGCTGGCGGCCCTGGGACTGACCTATCCCCAATATCTGACGATGCTGGCCTTGTGGGAGCGCTCGCCGCGTACCGTAGGCGCGTTGGGCGAGGCTCTCGAATTGGATTCCGGGACTTTGACTCCGCTGCTCAAGCGTTTGGAGAAACAAAACCTGATCGTGCGCCGTCGCGACCCTGCGGACGAACGCAGGGTGATGGTCGAATTGACCGAGGCCGGTCGAGCCCTGCGCGCCCGAGCAGCCGAGGTGCCCGCATCTTTGGCCTGCCGAATTGCGATGCCGCCTTCCGACCTGATGGAGCTTCGCGACCGGGTTACACGTTTCAAGCATCACCTGGTCGACGAGGCTGATGCGGATTGTGTTTCATCGGCCGGCGTGGTCGCGCAATCTCGATGAGCGTCCAGCGTATCGGCAGCAACGAAATGCTGCGGCGGCTGGTCGGATTCGATACGGTCAGTCGCAATTCCAATCTGGCTGCGATCGAATTCATCCGTGACTATCTCGACGGCTACGGCATCGCTTCACGCTTGAGCTTCGACGATGCGGGTCGCAAGGCCAACCTGTTTGCCACGATCGGGCCGGGCGACCAGCCGGGCATCGTTCTGTCGGGCCACAGCGATGTCGTGCCGGTCGACGATCAGGACTGGACCTCCGACCCATTTGCGCTGCGCGAGACCGACGGACGCCTCTACGGCCGCGGGTCGGCCGATATGAAGGGCTTTATTGCCACCGCATTGGCTTTGGCGCCGGATTTTAAGGATCGTGTGAACCGCACACCCATCCATATCGCCATTTCTTACGATGAAGAGGTGGGCTGTATCGGTGTTTCCCGGCTGATCGATCAGATCGGTATGGCCGAAGCCCGTCCGATCGCCTGTGTCGTGGGCGAACCGACGCGTATGTCGCCGGTCATCGGTCAAAAGGGCCTACACGTGTTTCGCTGCCACGCCCATGGACGAGAGGCGCATTCGTCCCGTACACCGCACGGGGTCAATGCGGTCGAGGCCGCCGCCGAACTGATCGCGCGTATCAAGGCGATCAGCCGCCGGATAAGGGCCGAGGGGCCGTTCGACTCAGGCTTCGAGCCGCCATACACCACGGTTCATTGCGGCACTATCCATGGCGGTGCGGCGCAGAACATCGTCCCCGCCTCGTGCAACTTTACCTATGAAATCCGAAATCTGCCCGGTCATGATCCCGCGCCCCTGGTGGCCGAGATCGAACGCCATGCCCGCGAGCATATCGAACCCGAAATGCATGCAGTCGATCCGAAGGCGGGCTTCACCTTCGAGCCACGCAACGGCCTCCCGGCTTATGAAATCGCCGAAGACCATCCGGCGGTGACACTGGTCAAGGGCGCTTTGGGCGCGAACGCCGTTGGAAAGGTCAGCTATATGACCGAGGCCGGTCTGTTCGGACGGGCGGGAATTCCAACAGTCATTTGCGGCCCTGGCGATATTGCACAAGCGCATAAACCCGACGAGTTCATCGAGATGTCCGAAATCGCGCGCTGCGAGACTTTTCTTTTGCGGTTGGCCGAATTGGTTCGTGCCTGATTGCGCAGGCGATTCCCGGTGGGCACGTTATTGTAGCACCGATAGCGGGCCGCTCTGGCAGCGACAGGGAGCGGCGGTTTCGCACGTTTACAGATGCTGCGAAGCGATTCGTTATAGGCATGCCGGTATTTCATCGCAGATGACTGGAATTTCGTGAACGACTACGAAGATATATTTACCTCCCCGGAGCTTCCGGCAGAGATCAGTGCGCTCTCTCAGCTTGTCGAGGTTGAACCGAAGACGACGCTGAGGGACCGGCTTCGATTCCCGCTTTTCATTCTGCTGATACTTTTGGTCGAAGGGCTGATCGTCTTCGTCTTCGAGGATTTCATCAATAAAAAGCCGATCACGCTGCCGGACCGCGACCGCGATTTACAGGTGACGCTGTTGCCCGAGCTTCCGCCCGAGCTGAAAATGCCGCCACCGCCGCCACCGCCTCCACCTCCACCGCCTCC
>PLTD01000085.1 GCA_003165335.1 Rhodospirillales bacterium
TCGCCTGTGGGAGAAGACCGGGGACGAAGCGTGTCAGCAATGTCAGGCTGAAACTCGTTGCCAGCATCATCCGTAACCAGGTCGACTTCGCAATCAAAGCGATCGCAGTGCCCGCCAGAACCAACTGCAGCAAGCTAACAACACTGCGGTTCGCGTCGCCGGAACTGAGCGCGGGAACCGCGATAAACAGAAACAGTATCTCCAGCGCTAGCATCAGACTGAACTGCCATCCAGGCTCACGAGCGAAAAGGATACGGGGTAGCGCGGTGTGCTCGGGATGGGTGGGCTTGGATGTCATACAGCCTATAGGTGCAGGCGAAGCTGCCGGTTCCCTACCATGTATGAATTGTCGCGATTTGAGGATTAATCACCTGCGGGACCCTTTCGTCCGGATGAGCACGACTGCTGATAAAACGCCAGAACAAGATCCAACCTGAGATATCGTTCTCCGGAACCTCTTAATACGCGTTCACTCCGGCTGAAGCAGTCGGTGAAGATGCACAATAAAATAGCGGATCGTTGCATCATCGATCGTCGCCCGCGCCACCGACTGCCAAGCCTTATAGGCCTCGCCGTAGCTGGGGAAGATGCCGACAACATGAAGGTTGGACGGATCCTTGAACTCGGTCATCGTGCCGTGTTTCAATTCTCCGCCGAAAACCAAATGAAGAAGCTGTTCGTTGGGGTGGTGCTGGTGGTCGTCCACGGGCGGCTCCTGCTCGGTTAGCCTAGACTATCCCTGCGTCGGCAGGATGAAGCAAGACCACCGGGGCTGTTTCGCCGCGAAAAAAATGCCACTGTTTATTCTAGGAAACTTCCTGCCGCTTCGTGGGTTTCGTTGTCATGACAAATGAAATCCAAGATCCAGTTCTGGTGCCCGGCTCCGATCCCGACCCGGCATCACCAAATCATGCTCCGGTGAAATCCACCACGCAGGCGCGATCCGGCGTGACCTTCGGGACGATGCGCTGGGTACTAGCAATCTCGATCGTCGCTGTAGCAATCGTCCTTTCGGTCATATGGCTGAACGCCCGACACTGACGCTTCGCTGCGAGTTCGGCCACTATTTCTGATATTCGCGGTCCGGACCGTCGACCGGAGGAGCCGACATCGGCGCCTTGTTGAGCAGCGTGAAATTATGGCCATCCCACCGATAGGTGTCGATCGAGCCTGCCCTCTCGTTGTCCTCGTGGGTTTGAAACGCGAGAATGGGAGCCCCACCCTGCGGACTTGGCATAATCTGATAGCCCAGCGCGCGAACACCTCCGGTGTGGACGACTTCGCCGGAGGGCAATGTCACGAATAACTCGATCGATGCAGGCCCATCCCCGACAAAGATGTGGGGCTCGCCGGCGCAGGACAGGCGATGGGGATTGGCGATATAACCGGGCCGACCGTCACCGGTCAGATCGAGCGTTTCAATGGGATTATCGGACTGGAACCCTGCCGGGCAATCCTGTTTGGCCTGGGCCAGCCATGCCCCTACCGGCTGTGGGAGATTGACGCCCGTCGTGGCCGGGGCCCCGATTGCGGCGGGCATCGACAAGCCCAGAAGCAATGCCGCGGAGGTTATCGCGGCAGTACGGAAGTTGGATAAAGAGCGCATCTGAAAATGTCCCATCATATGTTCTGATCAGGAACGGGTTACGCGGAAAATTGGTTCCGCACGCAAAAATGTGAAACAGGCGGCGGTGCGGTCAGATGCCACGCCGATAATAAGAAGCAGGTCCAGGGTGGACTTGCGATAACCAATCCAGCAAATATGCCCAAAATCATATCCGGAGGATTCACATGCTGAAATATGTTATCGCCGCAACCGCGTTCGTGGCGCTTTCCACTACGGCGCAGGCCGGCACTCTGCAGAACGGCGTCTGGACGCCGAATTGCCCAGCGGTGCCGGGTGATCCGCCGGAATTCAACACAAAGAGCCCGGAGGCATTCAACAAGAGCCAGAAGGCCGTCCAGGAATGGCAGTCGGGCGTCATCGCCTATAACGACTGCATGAAGGGCGAAGTTAAGACCGACCAGGAAATCATCGTCGGCGCAGCCAACTCGAGCATCAAGAAACTGTCTGACGAGTTGAGCGGCCTGAGCGCAGCCCAGCAAGCGGCAGTTGAAACGCTGAAGAAAAAAGGCAGCCACTAAGCCGCTGCGATATGGCCGGGGCGGCGCAAACGCCTTCCCGGCCGATCTGATTACAGGGCACTTTGCGTTTTCGAGGATTGACGCATGGGCGAGGCCAAGCGGCGCAGCATCGCGGGACTTGCGCCGCGGATGAAAATGACCTGTTACGAAACCACCGCCGAGCCGATCAACATTCGGCCGGCCCCGCATGAACGCGCCTGGATGGACCAGTCGAACCAGGCATTTGCCTATCGCTGTCTTCCACTGGTTATCGCCAATTCTCACGGCTGGGAAATTCTGTCCCCCGTCGCCTTCGAGGCGGAATGGTCGGGCAGCAATGCGCTGGACGGCATCAAAATTACCCCACTGACCCCGTTCGGGGATTTTCCACCGGTGATGAGCCATTTCGGCGAGGGTGTTCTGACCTTTCATGTGCTGGGGTTGTTCCGTACCGACCCCAAGGTCAATCTTTGGGTAACGGGACCGGTCAACAGGCCCAAACACGGCATTCAGGCGCTGACAGGCGTGGTCGAGACCGATTGGTCGGTCGCCAGCTTTACGATGAACTGGAAATTCACAGCGCCGGGCGTGCGCATCCGTTTTGAAAAAGATGAGCCGTTCTGTTTCTTTTTCCCGCTGCCTCGCGGCACGCTGGATGAGATCGAACCTGAGATCAAATCGATCAGCGCCGCCGGCGACGATATTTACGGCGGCTATACCGCCTGGCGGGAAAGCCGCAGCAATTTCATCGAAACCCTGAATATTCCCGGCAGCGCTGCCGCAAAGGCGCGGTGGGAGCGGACCTATTTCCAGGGCGCACGCCCCGACGGGCTTCCCGGGCCCGCAGACCATCAGACCCGCATCCGGCTAAAGCCGTTCAAACGGTGAACCAGTCGAGATGACGATTTGGATAAACGGCCAGCTGACTTCGGTCGAGGCCGCGCGAATCGACCCACGGGACCGCGGTTTTACCCTGGGTGACGGACTCTATGAGACGATACAGGTGCGTGACGGCCGGCTGCTGCGCATCGACCGTCATTTTGCGCGTCTGGGCGACGGGCTTCGCGTTCTGGATATCCGCCTGAAGTTGGATGAAAACGCCTTGACCCGCGCCATGCTGGCGGTGCTGAAAGCAGATCAGCTGGAAAATGCCGCCGTGCGGCTGACCGTCAGCAGAGGCGCCGCCGCGCGCGGTCTGGCACCCGATCTAAACGCCCGTCCGACGGTGGTCATTTCCGCCGCACCTCATGTCCAGCTGGGGCCGGCACGCGTCATGGTCGCAACAGTGACCCGCCGAAACGCCCAATCGCCCATCTCGCGCATCAAAACGACAAACTGCCTCGATTCGATTCTGGCGCGCATGGAGGCCGCCCGAAACGACATGGACGATGCGATCCTGCTGAACGCAGAGGGCTGGGTGGCCGAGGCGACTGCGGCCAATATTTTCGCGGTCATCGACAGGGTGCTGGTCACGCCGCCGGTCTCCGACGGCGCGCTGCCGGGAGTGATGCGTTCCGCCATCATGGCGCATATGCCGCTGGGCGAATGCTCGCTTTCCGCCGACGATCTCAGCCGGGCGGACGAGATATTCCTGACGTCAAGCCTCGGCATTCGTCCGGTCATCGCTTTCGAGGACAGAATCCTGTTCGAAGGCCCGGTGGCGAGCCGGCTGAAGGCGGAACTTTGATTTAAGAAAAGGTGAAGCGCGGCTTGCGCTTTTCGAGAAACGCCCGCGCACCCTCAGCCAGATCTTCTCCGGCAAAACCATCGGCGAACAGCTGGTTCGATAGATCGGTTTCTTCGCATTCCCCGGCCAAGATCTGCCCGAAGATGGCTTTGGCTGCCCTGATCGAGAATTGCGACAGACCGGACAAGGTTGCCGCATAAGCATGAGTCTCATCCCACAGCTGATCCGCCGGCCACAGCCGATCGACCAGCCCGATTGCCTTCGCCTCGTCCGCAGCAATGATGCGCCCGGTCATCAGCAGATCGCGGGCCGCACCCAGACCCACGGTTTCGATCAGCCGCTTCGTGTCTTCCAGCGGATAGACCATGCCGAGACGCGCAGGGGTTGCGCCGAAGCGCGCCGTGCCGTCGGCGAAACGGAAATCGCAGCACATCGCAATATTGCAGCCGCCGCCCACGCAAGGTCCCTGTATTACGGCGATCGTCGGTTTGGGGAAGGACGCCAGCGCACGTGTCGCCCTGCCCATCCGTGCGGCATAGTCTTTCGCCGCGCCCGAGGCGACGATCTGAGCGAATTCTCCGATATCCGCGCCGGCGGCGAAGGCGTTGGCATCGACGCCGCTGACCAGCAAGAGTTTGACTTCCGGGTCGGCGGCGGCACGTGCCAACAGCGCGGGAATCGCATCCCATATCGCGTTGTTCAAGGCGTTGAGACGGTCCGGCCGGTTTAGGACCAGCCGGGCAACGGGCGGGGCATAGTCGAGTTTGACGGGATCGTCGCTCATGCGGGGGTGCAACCTTAAGAAGAATATGCCGCGAAGGCCGGCGGCGGCGTGTGCCCCAATATCATATCCGCGGCCTTTTCGGCGATCATCAGCGTGGAGGCGTTGGTGTTGGCCGAGGGCATCGACGGCATGATCGACGAATCCGCCACTCGCAACCCCTCCACGCCCTGCACCCGCAACCGGTCGTCGACAACCGCAGTCGGGTCGCTGGCCGGCCCCATCCGGCAGGCGCCGATCAGATGGAATACGGTCGATCCTTGCTGGCGCGCCCAATGCATCAGTTCGTCGTCGGTCCGGGCATCCGCGCCGGGCAGTTCCTCCCGGTCATAGAAGGGCGCCAGCTCCGGTGTCGTCATCAGCCTGCGGGCCAGCTTGATTCCGGCGAGTAGCACCCGCCGGTCGTTTTCGTGCGCCAGATAGTTGGGCTGAATCTCAGGATGGACCGAAGGGTCGGCTGAGCGCAGCCGCACATAACCCAGACTCTCAGGCCGCTGTTGCCAGGCGCCGCAGGTCATGCCGGGAAAATCGTCCAGCATTCCGGCGATTCCGCCGGCCTTAAAGCTGGCGGGGGTGAAGGTGAATTGCAGGTCGGGCACATCCAGCGCCGGGTCCGACTTCCAGAAGACATGGACCAGCGAAGGGCTGAGCGCCAGGATGCTTGGCCGGCCCAGAGCCCATTTGGCGATCTCGGCCCACAAACGCGGCGGGCGCGCGAAATTGTTGATGGTGAGCCCCTTGGCGCGGGCCACCATGCGCACCGCGTAATGGTCACGCAGATTCTCGCCGACCCCGGCCAGGTCGTGCACGACGCCGATGCCCAAACCGGCCAACAGCGCGGCAGGACCGACGCCCGACCGCTGGAGCAAGGCCGGGCTGTTGATCGCGCCGCCGCAAAGGATGACTTCGCGTCGCGCCGTAACCGTGCGGTCGGCTCCGCCCTGGCGATAGCTGACACCAGTCGCGCGCTTGGCGTCGAACAGAACCGTCGCGGCCTGAGCATTCGTGCGAATATCGATGCCGCCCTCTGCCATGGCCGGAATCAGGAAGGCGCGGGCCGTCGATACACGGCGGCCGCGGTGAATGGCGCGCTGAAACGTGCCGACACCGGCCTGGGATGCGCCGTTGTAGTCGCTGTTGCGCGGAATACCGATGCCTTCTGCGCCGGCGATGAAGGCGTCGCAGATCGGGTGGCGCCAATCGAGATCGCTGACGGCAAATCCGCCGGTTCTGCCGCGGTAGGCTTCGTCACCCTCCCCCAAACGGCGCTCGGTCCGCTGAAAATAGGGCAGGACGTCGGCATAGCCCCAGCCGTGGTTGCCGATCTGTGCCCAATGATCGAAATCGGCCGCCTGTCCGCGGTTATAGACCAGGCCATTGATTGCGCCTGACCCGCCGAGCGTGCGGCCTTGCGTCGTTGCAAAGCGCCGGCCGTCGGCACCGGGAACCGGCTCGGTCTTGAACTGCCAGGTATAGGCGGGGTTATAGAGCGTTTTGATGTAGCCGGCGGGAATATGGATGAAGGGGCTGCGGTCCGGCGGCCCGGCCTCAAGCACGCAGACCGTATGCCGCCCGCCCTCGGCCAACCGCGAAGCCAGAAGCGACCCCGCAGACCCTGCGCCGACAACGACAAAGTCGAATGAATCTGCCGCCCTATCCCGTCCCATCGATCCCGCCACGCCAATCCCCATTTTTTTGTTGTGGGGCAAGTGTAGCGCGATTCGCCGGAAATGATTCAGTATCGGCGCAGCACTTCACGTAACCAGTATGACATGACCGATGCATGAGAGATTTCGCCGACGAGAACAAAAGAGAATCATTTATGACAGTCGAAATGAAATTCCCGAACGAATTATGGCGATATTGCGGCGCAGACATTACCGCGAATTAATGAGGATTCCGGGCAATCATGGCCATATTATTAAGCACGTAACTTTTAACCTTGGAGTATTCACAATGCGTAGTTTTCTCACCGCGATGGCGGTTGTTGTCGGCATGTCCCCGTTGATAGCGGCCTCCGCCTTCGCGCAGCCGATCCATCATCACCGCCATCATCATCATCACCATCATCATCACCGGCACGTTGCCCGCCTCGTCGATCATCAGTGATCCTGTCGGAGACAGGCTGAGGCCGCTGCCACTGCCTGTCTCCCCTTTCCTGCCCCAAGTCCCGTCCAGATCGCTCTGCCCCCGATTTGCCCTTGGACATTGCCCCCAATCATGCTTCATCATTCCCCGGACGGCGCTGCTGAGAAGAGCCGATCTTCGTCGGGGAAAGACAATGTACGACCGGATTATCAAGGGTGGCACCGTCGTTGACGGTACCGGAGCCAAACCCTTTACAGCCGATGTTGCTATCCAGGATGGACTCATCGCCGAAGTCGGACAAATCACCGCCCCCGCACGAGAGACGATCGACGCCGACGGCCTGCTGGTGACGCCGGGCTGGGTCGATGTCCATTCCCATTACGACGGGCAGGTGACCTGGGATTCGCAACTGGCCCCATCCTTCTGGCATGGCGTCACGACGGTTCTGATGGGCAATTGCGGCGTCGGCTTCGCGCCCGTTCACCCCGACAAGCATGATTTCCTGATCGGCCTGATGGAAGGCGTCGAGGACATCCCCGGCACGGCTTTGTCCGAAGGCATCAACTGGGAATGGGAGAGTTTTCCCGAATATCTGGCGGCGTTGGACCGCAAGAACTGGGCGCTGGATGTCGCGGCGCAGATGCCGCACGGGGCGCTGCGCGCCTATGTGATGGGCGAGCGGGCCGGCCGCAAAGAGCCGGCGACGGCGAAGGACATCGCCGAAATGGTCCGCCTGACGGCTGAGGCGCAGGATGCAGGATCGTTCGGTTTTTCCACATCGCGCACCGTATTCCATAAGGCGGCGGATGGCGTGCCAGTGCCCGGCACCTATGCCGAGCAGCAGGAGCTTTTCGCCATCGCCAAGACTTTGGCCTTGAGCGGCCACGGTGTGCTGGAAGTGGCGCCGACGACCCCCGACGAAAGCTCGGACGCCCCGGCGACCGAACTGGCCTGGATGGCCGATGTTTCGGCCAGCACCGGCTGCCCGATCACGTTCCTGTGCCTTCAACATAATCAGCGGCCGGACTGGTGGAAGGTGCAGCTCGATTTTTGCGACAGGGCGCGCACCCGCGGGGCCGTTGTCGTGCCGCAGGTTTTCTGCCGCGCGATCAGCGTGATGCTGGGGCTGCGCAGCAAGTTCCACCCCTTTATCCGCGGCCAGACCTTCAAGTCGCTTCAGCATCTGCCTTTCGAGGAAATGGTGCGGCGGCTGAAACAGGACCCGGAACTGCGCCGCAAAATGGCGCTGGAGGGCGTCGCCAATGTCTATGGCGCGGACGACCCGTCGGACCCGTTCGCCGGCCAGATGAATCTGGCCTGGGACAAGGTCTATGCTCTGGGCAACCCGCCCAATTACGAGCCGACGCCGGACCAGAGCATCGGCGCCATCGCCGCGCGGCAGGCGCGCGACCCGCGCGAGGTTCTGCTGGACATTCTGCTGGAAGATGGCGGCGAAAGCTTTATCCAATATCCCTTCATGGGTTTCGCCAACGGCGATCTGGGGCCGGTCTTCGATATGCTGGCGAATGCGCATTCGATCCCCGGCGCGGCCGACGGCGGGGCGCATGTCGCGACGATCTGCGACGGCGGCATCCCGACCTTCATGCTGACCCATTGGGTGCGCGACCGCACGGCGGGGGCACGCTTCCCGATCGAATATATCGTCAAGAAACAGACCGCCGACACCGCGGCGCTCTACGGCTTCAACGACCGTGGCATGGTCAAGGCCGGACTGAAGGCCGACCTCAATATCATCGATTTCGACCGCCTGGGCTTCGACCCGCCGCGCATGATCCACGACCTGCCCGCCGGCGGCCCCCGCCTGATGCAAAAAGCCACCGGCTATGTCGCAACCCTGGTCAGCGGCGAGATCATCCAGCGCGACGGCGTGGATACGGGCGCCCGGCCGGGAAAACTGGTGCGGAGCCGGCGGGGTGGGGTGGGTTGAGGTGTTCAGCTAGAGAGTGCACGGCAGTTGAGCGATGAGCGCGAAACTAGGTGAGGCTGAGCGATACGCGAAGCAATGGCGAAAGCTTAACTTGGGACGCTCGATTTTTGCCATTTTTATAGTGACGCTTGTTGTTACTTTGTTGGTCCTAATCCGCCAATTTTCATACCTTCAAACCTTTTCGCCTGCATATGTGGTGATAGCATGGCTAGTGTTGGGGGGACTGTCATCGATACCATTATTCACGGTTCTCTGTCCGCGTTGTCATAAGCCCTTTGTTAGAAAGAGCATGGTTGCGAACGGATTTACGAATAGGTGTCTCAATTGCGGTCTTTCCGCTGGAACGGAACCGACTTCACGCAATCGTCAGGATTGAAGCTCACTAAAACAACCCCGGCAACTCTGAGTGCTGCAAAACATAATATGCC
>PLTD01000255.1 GCA_003165335.1 Rhodospirillales bacterium
TTAACCAAGATGGCTGCCTGCCCGACTGTGCCTTGGCCGCGTATTCTAACGGCCACCGATGTCGCTGATGGGTCATTTTCGACCAAATCTGGCTGTCCGCGCCGTGTCCGGTCTACCCCCGGTAGCGACCGGACTGCGGACATTGCTGGAGGTCCGGTTCGGGCCAACAAGCGACTCATGCACCGCAGCAAATAGCGACTTTATTCGATCACCTCGTCGGCGCGGAGCAGGAACGATTCCGCGATGGTCAGGCCAAGGGCCTTCGCCGTCTTGAGATTGATGACCAAGTCGATCTTGGTCGGCTGCGCGACCGGAATGTCGGCAGGCTTGACGCCTCTCAGGATCTTGTCGACGTAATCGGCGGCAAGCCGGAACTGGTCGACTTCGTTAGGTCCATAAGAGATGAAGCCATCCGCGCGCACATATTCACGCGCGCCCCAAAGCGTCGCGACATTGGCTTCGCGCGCAAGGGCGTTGATCTTGCCAAAGTTGGAGACGACCAGCGATTCCGTGCACACGTAAAGCGCCTGTGGGCGCCCGTTGAGTGACTTGATCGCGGGCGCGATATCATCCGCGCGGCGGATATCGAGAGCACTGACCGCGAACCCCAGCTTTCCGGCAACCTCTTGCACCGCAGCCGATTCTCTGAAGGCGCCGGGGTAAGCGGCATTGGCCAGAACTCCGAGACGGCTAAGACCCGGAATGGCTTCGCGCAGGATTTCAAGGCGTTTGGGCGCGATGTCACTCGACTGCAGCGACAACCCCGTGACGTTGCCGCCCGGCCGGGCCAAGCTGTCGACGAAACCGCTGGCGACTGGGTCCACCGCCGCCGCGAAAACAATCGGAATCGTCGACGTGGCTTGCTTCGCCGCCGCAACCGCGCTCCCCGCGGTGAGGATGACATCGACCTTGAGCTTCACAAACTCTGCTGCGATCTCGCCGAAGCGATCACTCTTGCCGTCGGCCCATCTGTAGACGATGGAGACAGTTTGGCCATCGATCCAGCCGAGCGCGCGCAAGCGCCGCTCGAAACTCGCGACCCCCCCTACCCCAATCCATGCCGCGGCGGTGCCGGCACCGAGGAAGCCGATGGTCTTACCCGGCTGCTGCGCTCGCGCCAGCGCCGGCCACGCGACCGCCGCACCGCCGATAAGCGTGATGAACTCGCGCCGCTGCATGGTCCCCCCAAGCTCAACAGACGGCATCTTAGCCCCATTAGTCGGATTGAGAATGACAACGACCTTGCTCACACGGGGCATAATCTCGCGCATGATTTCGACCGATTTGAAGACAAGTTCATCGGCCATTGTGGAGACGCCGGTGATGTTGCCACCCGGATGCGAGAAGCTGGCGACGAGGCCGACCGCGACGGGCGAGTTCAGGCTCGCGCCGACAATAGGAACGGTGCGAGAAATTTGCTGAATTGAAGTGATCGCGAGATTGGTAGAAGCGACGATGGCCGCCGGATTGCGCGCTAGCAACTCCGTCGCCAGTGCCGGAAAGCGGCGCGAGTCGCTATCGGCTGCACGAATTTCGAAGATGTAATCCTGACCTTCCATGAGATTGACTGCCTTCAGACCGGTGCGTAGGAGCTCCATCTGCGCCTTGCTCGACGGAGTCTCGGTCGCGCCGCTGAGAAGAATGCCGATAACAGGGACAAGCTGCTGCGCCTCGACTTTTAACGGCCACGCCGCCGCGCCGCCAATAAGCCCAATGAATTCTCACCGATTCATTCGATCACCTCGTCAGCGATGGCAAGTAGACTGGCGGGGATCATGATCCCAAGCGACCTTGCCGCTTTCAGGTTGATGACGAACTCAAACTTGGTTGGCACGGCCACAGGAAGCTCTTCGGGCCGGGCTCCTTTGAGGATCTGGCCGGCGTAGGTGGCCATCTGACGATAAGAGTCCGCAAGATCGACGCCATAGCTCATCAGCCCGCCTACTTCGGCAAAATCGCGATAAGGGTACATCACCGGCACACGACTTTTCTCCGCGAGCGCTACGATATCGGCTCGCTTGACCAAAAGGAATGGATCGGCACTCACCAGCACCGCAGCTATTCGTTGCTGATCAACCGTCGCGAAAGCCTTCTCGATATCCTGATCGCTACCAGCCTTCAGTGACTTCATTTCAACGCCGATGCTGTAAGCGGCGCTCTGGGCTGCTGCAAATTGCTCGGCGTAGGTAGGAGTCGCGGGATTAAGCAGCACGGCGAAAGCGGTCGATTGCGGCAGCAGGTCGTGCATCAGGCCAATTCGCTTTGGCTCGATGGAAGCGCTCAGAATGCTTACGCCGGTTACGTTGTTTTCGGGATGACTGAGGCTCTTGATCAAGCCGCTGCTGACGGGGTCAGAGGCAAAAACCGTCACGACAGGTATTTTTGCGCCGGCAGCGACTGCGGCACGAGCCGCCGGTTCGCCCCCAACCGCAAAAAGAATGGAGATCGGGCTGCCGGCGAGCTCTGCGGCCAGCGGGGCAAGCCGATCATAGATTCCGTCTGCCCAACGATACACCACCGCTACGTTCCGGCCTTCGGTCAGCCCGGCTTCGGCAAGGCCTCTATGAAATCCGTCAAGCACGCGGGAACTGTCCCCGGCGGAACGAGAGCTGAGAAACCCGATCAACGGCATCGCTTGTTGTTGGGCGCGAACAGAACGAGCTATCGCAGCTCCCGCCAACAGCCCCAGAAACTTCCGTCTTTTCATTTTCACCCCAAGGTACTCAGACGCCGCACCCTAATAGCCAGACCCACTGCCCGGAAGGGGTTGAAGCGAGGGACTTTCGAGATGGGGGCATTATCGGACCTCGGGCCATCCTGGCGGCATGTCAGTTCTACCCCCGGAGCAGACACCACCCGACCACACCCTCAGGCCCGTTCAGTGCCAATGAACGAACCCGCTTCGC
>PLTD01000209.1 GCA_003165335.1 Rhodospirillales bacterium
TGCGTATCAAGAATTTCAGTGATCTCGGGGTTAGTCGAGAAGCGTCTTAAGCGCTTAATCGGAAACAGCACCTTGTTCTTTTTTTCGGACCCTTACCCCCGGTCCGCCGCCATTCTCCGGAATGAATTCTATTCCTGCCGCCTCAAAGACCTCCGTCAGAGTTTCGATTGTGCGGTCTCGCAGCTGCTCCCCGCGCTCGAGTCGTGCAACGGTATCGGCAGACAGGCCGGCCTTCCGGGCTAAATCTCGAACCCCCCATCCGAGTGCCGCCCGAGCCATTTTGCATTGGATCATATCCATTTCGTATCACTGTTACGATTTGTATTGCTGACACCGGGATCGGATGATATCGTAGCAAGGTTACGATTATCTGGCAAAATGGCGGCCGAACGGAACGTTGGAGCGTTCCGCCGGCCTGACCACAACCCTCGCTCGGCTAGGAGCTTAGTTCATGGCTGATTCTGATCATAGCACGAGTCTGTCTTCGGTCAGCCGCCGGGAACTGTTGAGTGGTGCGGCGGCAGTGCCGCTATTTCAGGTAACCGCATCTCCAACCAAACGATCCCCTGGAGCGGCGGACCCAATCTTGCCTCTCTGGCAGGAATGGAAGCGGCTGAATGCTAGGGCCTCAGTATTCTGCCATCGGTGGCAGAGACTAGAAAGCCATATGATGCGATCGGTAGGTGTCCCGCAGGTGTTGATCCTTTCCTCTGGGGATTCGGATGGCGTTCGCGCCTTCTCCCATGCCAAGATCAATCGCGCGATAGCAGATTACGACTGCCCGCCCAAAATCGCCGCCGAGCTGCATGCCGACTTCGCCGCCCAACAGGCACGGTGGGACGCCGAAGCCGCACGCCTGGGCTTTGAAGAAGCCAAGCACCAGGAAGGCGAGGCATGGGAGCAGGAAGCCGCGACTACAGACGCGATCTTCCGCACCCGTGCCGCGACTCTGCTAGGAGTGGAGATCAAAATCGCGCTTATGGTCAAACTTTGCATCTCGGGGTCCGACGATCCGGACTTTCCGCTGCCGCAGCTGCGCTCAACTCTGGCCGATGTTAAACGCCTCCGGCGAACTCTCGAAGCGCTATTCCCGAACAACGGCGAGACCCGAACAGCAGTCGGCGCAATCGAACGATCGCTGTTCGTTGACAGGAACAATATCGCCCATTCGCAGACGAGCGTCAGCAAATAAGCCACTATTTACCTTTAAGTTCTTACCTCATATCTGGAATTCGAGATAACCCTCATGACCCTGTCTGTTCAACAATGCCTAATGCCGTCGGTTACTTTCCCGGGAGCTATCGAATGAGCCTAGATGTCATCGGCGATGTGCACGGGCACGCAGACAAGCTGGAACTGCTCCTATCCAAACTTGGCTATCAGCACCGCAGAGGCGCCTGGAGACATCCCAGCCGAAGCGTCGTATTCGTCGGTGATCTTATCGATCGTGGTCCCGGCCAGCTTCGTACTCTCAACATTGTCCGCGGGATGATCGATGCGGGCTCCGCCCGGGCGACGATGGGCAATCACGAATTCAACGCTATTGCCTGGGCGACACCCGACCCCACGGAAGATGGGATCCACCTGCGGCACCGTCACGGCCGTAAAGGGAAGAATAACCGGCGACAACACCATGCTTTCTTGGCGGAACTGGGAGAAGACAGCCCCCAGCACCGCGAGTGGATCGAGTGGTTTCTGGATCTTCCGCTTTGGATCGAGGAGGCAAGTTATCGGGTAGTCCATGCGTGCTGGAGCCCGCGGCACATAGACGTTCTTCGTCCCAAATTGCGGTCCGGCAACCGGCTGACAATTGAGACCGTCGAACAGGCGAGCCGGAAAGGCACTGAACTCTACAAAGCGATCGAAACAATTTTAAAGGGTGTTGAAGTCACTCTGCCGGCGGGCGTGTCATTTGCCGATAAGGAAGGCCATGTCCGGCAGGAAATTCGGATCCGGTGGTGGGACTCTAATCTGACGACCTACCAGTCGGCCTATATCGGGCCGAGTGGCGTAACGATCCCAGACCTACCTATCAGCAACTACGAGCCGATCCAAAAGCCGGACAGACCAACTTTCATTGGGCATTACTGGCTCGACCCAGAAAAGCCGATGCAACCGCTTTCTGAGTTCGTTGCCTGTGTGGATTACAGCGTCGGAAATGGCGGTCCTCTCGTCGCCTATAGGTTCGACGGGGAGCCAACTCTGTCAGCGGCCGATTTTGTCCGCACTTAATGGGATATTCGCCGCTAAGGCTGTCGTCATTAAACTTGGAATTGGGTGCGCCCTGGAGAGGCTATTTGCATATCTCCTGAGATTGCCGCCTACGGTAGCAGCCATTTCACATTGGTGGTTGCGGGGGGCACGATCTGACTTAAACTGAACACATCTCCGATGGAGACCATTACATCCGGCGGAAAGCGGTGACGCTTAAACGATATTGAATTCATGAACTCTCCCCGAACTAGGCACCAAAAATCCCGATATCAGAGAGAAATTAGCGTTAGACTGCCAGCACCCTCGGTGAAACCGCCAGGCCCAGGAACACCAGCGCCGCCTGATTGAGCCGCAGGATGTCCTCATCGTCTAACCTGCCGATGCGTGCGCCGACCTTAGCCTTAGGAACCGTGGAAATCTTATCCACCATCAGGCGGCAAGCTGTGCGCAGACCGTTGCGCTCGTTAGGCTCCACCGGCAGACGGAACAGCGGCGCTTCGGTCTCGTCCGTGGTGAAGGCGCATACCGTGATGGAGTCCGTCGCGTCGAAGCTATCGTCCTGAACTATGACGACGGGGCGCGGCTTGCCCGCATAGTCCTTACCGCCGGCGACGGTCCAGATGTCGCCTCGCCTCATTCAACACTCCAGTCCGTCACCGCGTCTATAAACGCCTGATCCTCCCGCGCATGAGCGCTGGCAGCAATGGCGGCCGACTGACGATGCGCCTCGGAACGGAAGGCGGGAGAACGCACGTCCGGCACCCAAATCTGGATCGGGCGCAGACCNNCGCACCTTGATGCGCGAGGGCTTGGGGCTTGATGCCGGGGCCATGACAAATCTCCGATATGGTTACATGTAACCTACCATGGGTCAGCGAGTTTCTCCAGTCCTTTCGCGTAGCGGCGATTATGGGAAGTCGCAGCTCCGGAGCTTCGCTGCAAGATTCCGCAAGTTCAAATCCCGGGCTCAACCACCGAAACCGACAATCACTTTGTGCGGCCATCTGAACCTAAATGCCGATGGCCGGAATGGGGGGGGGAANNCCGGCAACCGGCTGACAATTGAGACCGTCGAACAGGCGAGCCGGAAAGGCACTGAACTCTACAAAGCGATCGAAACAATTTTAAAGGGTGTTGAAGTCACTCTGCCGGCGGGCGTTTCATTTGCCGAGCTCCCTGCCCTCCATCCCGGCAAACGGAGACAAGTTAGCGTTGGACTGACACCACCTTAACCTGTCAGTTCCGCCGCGGACACCGCAATCACATTTATGGTATATGACGCCATATGAAGGCGGTACGCATATTCTTCGACCGGATGGATTATCCCGACGGGAGCATTCTTGAAATGACCATCTGGGAGGTTCCAGAACCGGTCGAGGGAAGTGAGCACCTGTTGAAATACAGCCTGTTTTATGGGGCATCGGGACCGCGATTAGTTGGCTACGACAATGAACGCGGGAACGGCGACCATCGGCATATCGAGGGCCGAGAGGAGCCCTACAGCTTCACTACGCCGGAAGTTCTAATCGCCGATTTTCTGGTAGACGTGCAAAAGTTGAGAGGTGAGTTATGAACGATAATATCCAGGTCCATGTCGGCACTGCCGAGGACATGGGCAAGCGGTTCATTGACGCATGGCACCGTGCCAAACGAAGCGACGTTGTCAACGAGACCAACATCACCTTTCCCGATTTGGAGACCCTCTTGGCTGCACTAACACCGAAGCGGCTGCACCTATTGCGGTACGTCCGGCGCCATCAGGTCCCGAACATCAAAGCATTGGCGACCGATTTGCACCGGGACTATAAAAACGTCCATAAGGATGTCGAAGTGCTAACCAAGCTGGGGTTATTGTCGCGCACTTCTGGATGCGTCGTGGCCCCCTATGCCGAGGTGGACGCGCGATTCGTGCTGTAAAGACGGTTTTTTCAGGATAACAACCATTTCGTCGAGGAGCCATCGGCCCGTCGGCGGTGACCTTCGTCGGCGCAAGTTGGCCGCGAACAGCGAGCCGAGCTTGTTCACCCAGCACCGCCTCGCGACTGGCCTCGATACTGCGCTGCGCCAGCAGTTCCTCGAGGTCCGAATGCTGAGCGTAAACCGAAAATACAACTAAACTGCGTAGCGGATCCCATCTGGCGGGAACCGATGACGCTTGAACGAAATCAATTTCATGGCCCCTCCCCGCATCGGGCCCTAATACGCCCGAAATCAGAGAGAAGTTAGCGTTAGACTGCCAGCACCCCCGCTGCCGTTGCCGGCGGCAAACCGCGAAGATGCTGATCGACACACGCCAAGGCAAAATTGTAGCCTGATGAGCCGGCTTTGAGCGCGGGAACGACGTTGGGGCTATCCGCTGTGTGAACGCCTTTTTTTTGCGGTCCATTCCGGTCAAGGAGCAGCGGACGACACTACATTACCACGACGTGATGCCCACCTATCTCCAAGCAATGCAGCAGGGTATCGGCGCCGACCTCGCGCTCAAACGTCCCCTTTTCCTCGAATCTTGGGAGCACTATCTCGACTGGAAGGTCGAGGATATCGCCCCGCACCTGGGATTCACCCGTGGCCCGGGCGAAGCTTGGGACTGGACCACCGAGGCTGCAAGCGGGTGACGGTGAAATCTTGACAAGCGCTCAGGGGCTGGGTCGCCAAGAGCAATTCGCACGGGCGAACGTTCCGAAATGACCGATTTAGAGAAATCGAAACCTCAGTCGCTATGACTGCCAAGGGCGCGAAGCTGCTCATTGCGGTTCGTCCTTAAGAATAGTCTCGACTGAAATGATCGACTCCGCATTGGCAAGATTCATGAAGGCCTGCGCATCTTCGATGCCCCTCATTGTCTCCACCGGTGCCACTTGCATGCGGGTCTTCAGGGCCTCGGGGTCGCGGTAGTGCATTTCGACGATGCCGTCGACATCCGGCGATGCTCCATCCGAACGCGCGATCACCACATTCTGCACGTAGCGCCACATCCTGACCGGATTGGCCAGCGCGATATCGGCGTGAACACCCGACCAATGGGATTTGAACGCCGCGAGGGTCAGACCCGGCTTGCGTGACACGGTCGCGATCAACTTTACGCCCGGCGACGCCTCGCACGTTCCCCATGTCCGCTCATAATTCCGCTGCACCTGTTCCCGGACAGTATAAATCTCGCAGCGGCAGGGGACTTCGAACACGGCCGCTATCTCGCCCGCCAACCTGACCGAGGCGTCCGCCGCGGCGACAACCTCCAACACCGCATGGAAAGGTGAGCCCGGTTCGGCGGCTCCGCCCAGCGGGCGGTTCACGACCAGCCGGGCCACCGCGCGATCGGCCAGCAGCTTCGCAACAGCCGCATCTAGCCGCGAATCCACGGCCGAAACATCGCCCCCCAGGGACCTGACTAAGGCGATCAGCTTGGCAGTTTCCGTCATATCAGCGGAGATAGCCGGTACATCGTCGCCCGACGCTCCAGTTCCTGCATTTTCTCGGCAGTCGTCGCGCCGAGAAGTGGCGGCAGCATCAATCCGGTTATGCCGATCCTTTCGATCGCGGCGCAGTCTTCGAGTCCGACTTTGCCCAGGATTGCTGTAATCGCTTGAAATGTACGCCCCAGTGTCCCGGCCTTACGCCGCGCTGCGACGAGTTCCGCGAGGATGCTGGCGACCCTGTCCTGCTCATAGGCGACGCCGATCCAGCCATCCATGCGGGCCGCGCGGGCAAGTGCAGCCGGGCTGTCTCCGCCAACAAGGAACGACGGCATTACGGAAGGTGCTGGGGTCATCGTGACCATAGGAAAATCGTAAAACGCACCATGATGCTCGACCGGTTCGCCGGTCATCAGCTTTTTGATGACCTCTACCATCTCGTCTGTTCGTTTGCCGCGATTGAAAAAGGATTGCCCGGTCATGGCGAACTCTTCAGCCATCCAGCCGACCCCGATGCCCATCATCACGCGGTTCCGCGACAGCACGCAGGCAGTCGCAAGGGATTTCGCGACAGAAAACGGATCGCGCGCCGGCAGCACAAACACGCTCGGCATGAATCGTAGCCGGGTCGTCAGCGCCGCCAGATAGGCGATCAGCCCCCACGGGTCCGCATAGGGCGTTTCCGTCGTGCTGACCGGCTTGCCGTCCGGGCTGTAGGGGTATGGGCTGCGAATTTCCACCGGCCGCACCAGGTGATCGCTGACCGCGACGCCGGTGAAGCCGAGCGCCTCCGCCCGCAACGCAAGTTCCGGCAATTCCTCGATGCCGGTCCGCGCCAATGACTGCCAGATCTCCATTCCGTCCTCTCCCCGAACCGGTTCAGCCGTCGGCCAGCCGGAACACCCTGACGGACGGCACCGGATAGCTGTCCGCCTTGATCCAGCGGAACGTCATAGTCCCCTGACGGTGCCCTGCCGTCTGGATCCAGTTCGGCATGCCCGGATCGCGCTCCGAGACCACTATCTTGATCGACCCGTCAGGCCCGTATGCGGCGGAGTGTTTGTTGAGCTGAACCCGGTATTTACGGAACTCAAGCGATTCCAACCAGATATTGTTGAGCTGGAAGCTCCAATATTCGCAGTTGGGCGGCATCACCTCAACGGCCAGCGCCTCCCCGGGCTCCAGCGTCCAATAGCCGTTGTAATAGGCCAGATTGGGGTCGGTATGGGCCGCCGCCCGCATATGGTCCGGCAGCTCGGCCAGCAAGTTCGGATGCTGCATGAAATGCTCCGTCCACCGGGCATAGACCTTCATGCATCCCGTCAGATACTTCGCTGCGTCCGCTAGATTCGCATTGAGAGTCGGCAGGCTAAGGATTTCGTTGTCCTCCATTGCCGAGATCCGAACGAGCTCCAGATCCGCGAGCTTTTCTGTCGACCGGTCGAGATAGGTTTGCCGAACGATCAGTTGATAGGTGTCCGGGTCCATCGCCAGCCAGTTTCCTGGACGCGGTTCGACCGAGATGGCGATCTCGAACGTCCCGTCTTCGTTTATCTGAAGCTGGCTGCCCTCCAAATTGCCGCCGCAGCCGGACCGGCCGGTCCGGCCGTAATCCTTGCCGTAATATGTGCCCATGCTCAGATATTTGACGGTATTGCGTCGACCGCGAATGCGATATTCGTACTTCCCGTCCAACGCCGCCAGGAAGGCACAGGTATCGGGATTGTCTGTGCCGAGCTTGATGTTCTCACGGCACCCGCGCCACAGAAAGGGCGTGATCGGGTCGTAATTCTCGACAAACTGTTCGAGCGCAAGGCGGGTGACGCGCGTCACGTAACGCAGGCCTTCGGCGCGGTCCAGGCCGTTATCCGCGGCCCCCTGGGCGAGAATGAAGGCGCCGTTTTCCTTCAGTGTGTCGCAGAATGCCGCCCAGGCGCGCCCTTCTTCGGTATCACCAAGATTAGTTTCGCTCATCCCTTTCCCCTTCTCCCAGGTCGATCCTTTTACCAGCCAAAGCGCAGCGCCAGTTCCGGTACCGCAGCCTTGTAACGCCGGCTGTCCTCGTCCGAAGCTTTTTCATAGTGGTGCTTGCTTGAGAAAGCGCGAGCCTTGTCGGATTCGGTCTGCAGGAACGCCGCATAGTCCGAATACACGGTCAGCCCGAAACGGTCATAGATCTGCTCGACGACCTTGCGCGGGTCGGCCACCAGATCGGGGAACTGGACGATGCACTGCTGGTTCTCCGGAATGGTCTTAAGCGCCTCGAACACATTGCGATATTGCAAAAGCTGGATTTCGGACAGTTCACCAGCCGCCTTCTGCGACAGCGCCTCGCTACAGCCCTGTTTGCGCCAGTACCACTGCATCAGATGTTCCAGGCTGGGTAGCGTTTCTGCGGGGTTGCGCACCATCACGACAAAGCGCGCATCCGGAAAAACCTCCAGCAGCGACAGCACCTTGAGGGTGAATTGCGGACTTTTGCAGCAGTGGATCTTGTCCGTCCCTAGCGCGTAAATCTGCCGTTGAAGAGCGGCCTTGTAGAACCCGATGATCTTCCGCCGCAGCCGGGCGGGTCGCCGATCCGTCCAAAAAAGATCGAGGTAGTCGGTATTGTAGGGAAAGAAGGTGGTGATCGTGCAGGCGCTGAAATTGTGCAGCATGATGAAATCGTCTTCTTCGGCGCCGTCCATCTGCCAATCGTGCATCTCGCGCACCTCCGACAAGCCGGTATCGTGCTTGCGGCGGATGGCGCGTTGAACCCAGCCGCCGAGCAGAACCCGGTCGATCCAGGCTAGGCCGCTCAGCGCGCGCTTCTGCGTCAGCGACGGTAATAGCAATTCATAGGTCTTGAAGAAGGACATCTGCTGCGCATCGCCGGTCAGCAGGCGATGCATCTGGGTAGTCCCGCTGCGCCCGTTTCCGACGATGAAAATCGGCGCGCGTACGGGCACGCGGCGCACGCGCGGGAAGAACACATAATCAAGACACATACAGAAATAGGAAAACACCGCCTGAACGACGAGCCCGGCCCAAACGAACAATGCTACGGCGATGCGCTTCAATCCTGTCTCGTTACGCAAAATCAGGAATGGTGTCCTGATCAGTGTCGCACCGTCGAAATAGAGCATGCTTTCCCCTGTGGTTTTCCCCAAACGGCCAATTCTCTTCGGAGCTGAACCACACTCGGAAGTAATTGGAAGCAGAGGACGTCTCCCAAGGGCCGGTGGCAGCGCTTATTTTTTGGCACGCTGTTGGTCGCCGACCTTCCGCAAAATACCTCATTGGCCCGTGAGCACAACGCATCATCCCAGAACTCTGAAGAAATCAGGAACACCGGTCTGGCACTGGTCTGCCCCCCTAACGCCCATTCATGTAGGCACTTGGCGCAGTGCAGGCCGACAGTCGTTTTGAAGAAAGTCTAGATCAAGGGCACGCAACTACCGGGACCGACACTCGCTTCAGGCAACGATCTAGTACCAATGCCCTGGACTTTGGCGTCTGCCTAGCATATGTTGTGGCATATGCCATCGGAGCCCGTCATGAACGTCGAACGCCACGTAAAGCTATTTAAGAACGGACGGAATCAGGCCGTTCGCATCCCGCGTGAGTTCGAGCTTCCGGGTGAAGACGCCATCATGCGCAAGGAAGGCGGAAAACTCATCATCGAGCTTGCCCCACCCAAATCGCTGCTGGCCATTCTGGCAACATTGTCGCCGCTTGACGAGGATTTTCCGCCGATTGAGGATCTCGTTCCCGACCCGGTCGATCTATGATTCGCTATCTACTCGACACCAACATCGTCTCGGACCTGATCCGCAATCCGCAGGGCAAGGTTACCGACCACGTCACGAAGGTCGGCGAGGACATGGTTTGCACAAGCATCATCGTCGCAGCCGAGCTTCGCTATGGCGTCGCCAAACGGGCCTCCGCGCGTTTGGCGGCGCAGTTGGAAAGCGTGCTTCGCGGGCTGGAGGTTCTCCCCTTCGAGGTGCCGGCTGAGATCGCCTATGCCGATTTGCGGTGCCGGCTCGAAGCCGCCGGCCAGCCGATCGGCGGCAACGATATGTTGATCGCCGCCCACGCCATATCGCTTGGCTACACCGTCGTCACTGACAACGAGCGGGAATTTTCCCGCATCGGTGGCCTTGCGCTCGAAAACTGGCTTTAGCGAGACTGAGAAGGAATAACTATGACCAGGGTTGCTCTTTACGCCCGCTATTCAGCCGACAACCAAAGCGCCGCCGCGAGCGAGGANNAGCATGCCGCATGAGAAAAATGGGATGTTGTCGCCAGGGGTACAGTGCGCCAACTCGTCGCCTATAGGTTCGATGGGGAGCCAACTCTGTCAGCGGCCAATTTCGTTGGCACCTAACGGGATGTTCGCGGCTAAGCCGCCGCCCTAGAGCGGGGATTCGGGTGAGCCCTCGAAACGGCAACCAGGCTGTCTACCGAGATTGCAAAAATGGCGCCCACATCAGCAGCCTTTTCACATCGGTGGTTGCAGGGGCAGGATGCCACCTATACCGAACACATCCCCGATGGAGCCGTTAAGCTCAAATCAGGGGTCTGCAACTACCGACATTCACTTCAGACAGTCATCTACTCTGAAGCGAGAAATGCGGTACCAGGGTAAGACAGGCTGGCAGCAGCCCATCACCACGCAGAGCCATTCTTTGGCCCCTCACGAGACCTTGTGAGGATTGCTTCATTAGCCTCATTTGGTAGAATGCTATCTATATCGCGGTAGAAAGGTTTATACATGAGTCTAAATATCAAGAACAACGAGGCTCACCAGTTGGCACAAGAACTTTCGTCGCTGACCGGGGAGAGCATGGCAACAGCCGTTACGGTGGCGGTTCGCGAGCGTCTCGCCCGAGTGCGCCGCGAAAGGGAGGGGCATCTTTCCGACCGCCTGATAGCCATTGGCAAGGACTGTGCGGCCCGATTGAAAGAGCCGTTCCGCTCTGCCAATCACGGGGACCTGCTTTATGGCGACGATGGGTTACCGCTTTGATCGTCGACACGTCGGCCTTGATCGCCATTCTTCGCGATGAACCGGAAGCACAATTTTGCGCGATCGCAATCGAGAGCACCAACCAACGACGCATTTCCGCTGCCAACTTTTTAGAGGCAGCCGTCGTCATCGATGGAAGCCACGACCCGGTGGCAAGCCGCCGGTTTGACGATCTCATCCGAGAAGCAGGTCTCGTCATCGAGCCAGTGACAGAGGCCCAAGCGAGAATTGCTCGGGAAGCCTATCGAGATTTCGGCAAAGGAAGCGGCCACCCCGCCCAACTCAATTTCGGCGATTGCTTCGCCTATGCCCTCGCCAAGGCTATGGGCGACTCCCTGCTGTTCAAAGGAAACGATTTCACACACACCGACATAACATCGGTAAAGGCGTCGATCCCATCTTGATCAGGGGACCAGAATTGAACCGGCCATATCATGTGCCAGTGTCGCGCAGAAAATCGCACACCCGGGTGGTATGGCATACAAAAGAGTTTGGTTGCGGGGGGGCACGATCTGACTTAAACGGAACACACCCCCGATGGAGACCATTACATCCGGCGGAAAGCGGTGACGCTTAAACGAGTTTGAATTCATGAACTCTCCCCGAACTAGGCACCAAAAACCCCGATATCAGAGAGAAATTAGCGTTAGACTGCCAGCACCCTGGGTGAAACCGCCAGGCCCAGGAACACCAGCGCCGCCTGATTGAGCCGCAGGATATCCTCATGCATCGGTGGACCTTGCGCTCGAAAACTGGCTTTAGCGAGACTGAGAAGGAATAACTATGACCAGGGTTGCTCTTTACGCCCGCTATTCAGCCGACAACCAAAGCGCCGCCGCGAGCGAGGACCAATTCCGAATCTGTCATGAGCATGCCGCATGAGAAAAATGGGACGTTGTCGCCAGGGGTACAGTGCGCCAACTGTCTGATGGCGGCTGGTCGAGGCGCGGCTGTGTTAATTGGCTGACGCTTAAGGCGGATCGGCAGAATACCGACCGAAGATGCCGCGACAGTAGGCGCGGAAATTACCTACTGACCATTCGCCACACGGCCGTGGCGGGAGAGTCATGTTGAGTGAGCGGCGCGTCGGCGCCACTCCAGGTGGCGACAAGCGCCAATCGGGATAACGCCGGAAGAGACTTCGAGCCGGTTTTCTTCATGATCGAGGCGCGATGGTTCTCGACGGTACGTTGGCTGATGCCGAGATCCGCGGCAATATTCTTGCTTGGTTCGCCGGCGATAACCTTTTCCATGATCTGGCGCTGCCGCGGCGTGAGGTCAGCGATGTGGTTGGCCGCGGTCTCCCGCCAGGCGCAGAGCTTGCTCCAGTCCCGCGACTGTTCGAGAACCCGCTCGACGCCGGCGAGCAGTTCGTTGCGGCGGACCGGCTTCTCGATGAAATCCAAAGCACCCGCCTTCATGGCTTGAACCGCCGTCGGAACGTCGCTATTGCCGGTGACCCTCGTCGCGCAGCCGCTGCAGTAATTCGATCCCTTTCATTCCGGGCAGGTAGGCATCGATCAAGAGGCACGCGTCGCGGCCGGGACGATAGGCTTCGAGGAATGCTTCGCAGAGGCATAATCCTCGACGGTCCGGCCATCTTCCTCGAGCACGTTCCGCATTCCTGCACGTACGTAGCTGTCGTCGTCGTCGACGAAGATAACCGGCGGGTCCGGACTGTGGGGGGCTTTGGCAGAAGGTGGAGCGAGCGTCGTCGGCGCGGAACGCGGTATTGCGAGGAGCCGCTGGATGGCTTGCTGCAGCTCTTCCAATTTCGCCGGCTTACTGAGTTTTGCACAATTTTGGAGCGCGATATTGCGCACATTATCGCTCGAAATGTCACCAGTGAGGATGAGCACGGGTAAATCATCGCCGCACATCTCGCGCAGCCGCGCTATGAGTTGCAGGCCGGTTGCGCCTCTCGGCAAATTATAGTCGACGATGACCATGTCCGGCTGAACGTTGTTGCGGGCGACAGTTGCTATCGCCTCCTCGCCATCGGCGGCTGCCGTCGTGTGATGACCGTCCATATTCAAGAGAACTTCAAGAGAATGACGCACACTGGGATCGTCCTCGACGATCAGGATCGCCGCACCGGTGCGGCCAGCTCCTTCAGCTATCTTGTCATCCGTTCCATGCTGATGACGTACACGCTCACGCTGCGGTCCCGCCTCGCTCGGCGGGAGCATGACCTCGGCGGCGAAGACCGTCCTCTTGCCCGGGTGGGAATGCCCCCCTCCCAGAGCGGTGTGGCGAGGAAGCGAAATCCGAAAGCCCGTCCCTGCCTCATCGCTCGAGTCGAGCTCGATCGTCCCTCCATGCGCCATGACGACCTGCTTGCAGATGAAGAGGCCGAGGCCGAGGCCACGCGAGCGCTCGCGACCGCGGAATGGCTCGAAGAGGACATCGCGGAGCTCGCTCGGCACGCCTGGTCCTGCGTTGCGCACTTCGACCTCGAGCACGTCATCGCGCCTCGCGTCTATTCGCATTAGCACCGGAGTGCCCGGCGGACTGTGCTCCACGGCGTTCCCGGCAAGGTTCGAGAGGACCTGTGAAATACGATCGACATCCCATGAGCCATGGGTGTTGCCAACGACTTCGAAACTGAAGCGATTCTTGTGCTCCACCAACTCCTCTATGACCTGCTCAGCGATGCTGCGAAGATCCGCAGGCACCGAAGACAGCGATAGACCGCCACCGACTCGGATCCGTGTCAGATCCAGAATCTGGTTGATCATCCGCGCCATGCGGTCGCTGCACTGACGGATCCCTTGGAGCGGTTTGCGTATGGCATCGTCTTTCGAACGGCCCAGGAGGAGCTCGACCGACATCACGATCCCTTGCAGCGGATTCCGAAGATCATGACCAAGAATGCCGACGAACATCTCTCGCAGCCGATCAGCCTGCAGGAGCTGCTGTCGCTGTTTCTCGAGCGTAACGAAGACGTCAACCTTGCTCCGAAGGACGTGAGAGTCGACAGGCTTGAACAAGTAGTCGACGGCACCGACCTCATATCCCTTGAACATGCGAGATTGCTCTCTCGAACCCGCCGTGACGAATACGATTGGCACGTAGCGCGTTTTTTCGACGCCTCGCATGAGCGCCGCAAGCTCAAACCCATCCATTTCAGGCATCTGAACGTCGAGGATAGCGAGGGCGACATCCCGCTCGAGAAGAATATCGAGCGCGGCGCTTCCAGAGAGTGCGGTCACGATCTCGACATCATCTCGTCTAAGCAACCCTTCGAGCGCGAGGAGGTTGGCCGCGACGTCATCGACGATGAGCACAACCGGGCGATCTCCCGCCGTGCTTCGGTTGTCATGCTCCCTCCCCTGCGAAGAGGACTTCGCGGGAGGACGCCGATGGCTCAGTTCAGCTAATGTGTTCTCGATGGCTTCCATCATTTCATCCGATAGATTCGTTCGTCGTCTGAGAGCAGTGCGAAGGCAGCCACATGATCAGAGAACGCCAGCGTCTCCTTCGGGCCGAGACCCAAGAAGCCGCGTGGGCACAGAGAGTCGCGAAATAGGCCGATGGTTCGGGCCTGTAGCTCACTGTCAAAATAGATAAGGACGTTTCGGCACGACACTAGTTGCATTTCAGCAAACGCGGCGTCCGTTGCAAGGCTGTGATCAGAAAACGAGACATGCTTCCGCAGCATCGGGCTGAAAGTGACGCTTGATCGCGCAGTGGCATAGTAGTCCGAGAGCGACGCTCGACCGCCCGCTCGAAAGTAGTTCTCGCTGAATCCACGCACGCGCTCGATCTTGTAGATGCCGGTTTCGGCGATCCGCAGGCTATCCACATCAATGTCCGTGGCGTAGATGTGCGACCGCTCGAGCAAGCCCTCCTCATGGAGGATTATAGCGATCGAATAGGCCTCCTCACCGGTTCCGCAGCCCGCAACCCAGAATCTCAGTGAAGGATAGGTGGCCAGATGCGGCATGACCTTTTCCCGCAGGAGGCGGAAGTATCCAGGGTCTCTGAAAAGATCACTCACCTGAATCGTCAAATATCGAAGCAGCTCGGTGAATGCGCCCGATTCGTGAACGACGCGATCGAGGAGATGCGTGATCGTTGGGCTCCCGAGCGAGGATTGCGCCCTGGCCACGCCCCGGTGCAACGACGATCGTGCATAGCGTCGAAAGTCGTAGTGGTACGTCAGGTAGATGGCTTCGAGAAGCAGATCCAGTTCGACTTCGTTCTCGTCCATGGCCATCATTTCGGCATCCACACGCGGACAAGCGAGAGGAGCTTCTCGACGTCGATCGGCTTGGCGATATAGTCATTTGCGCCGGCCGCGAGGCACTCCTGTCTGTCGTCGGCCATCGCCTTCGCGGTCAGAGCGATGATTGGAAGCGATGTCGATCCATTCCTCTTGCGGATTTCTCGCGTTGCCTCGAGCCCATCCATCTCGGGCATCATGATGTCCATCAGGACCAAGTCGACGGGGGCTTCCTGATCCATCCGCGCGAGAGCCTCCTTTCCGTTTCTTGCGATGTCCACAACCGCGCCCTCTTGCTCGAGCACGGCGGTCAGCGAGAAAATGTTGCGCGCATCGTCCTCGACCAGCAAGATGCGACGACCGTCAAGAATGGTTTCGCGGGTGCGCGCAGCCCTGAGCATCCGTTGCTTTTCGGACGGCATCTCGGACTCGACCTGGTGCAGGAACAGCGTTACTTCCTCAATGAGACGTTCCGGCGAGCGCACACCCTTGATGATGATGGACCTCGACAGGCGTCGGAGCTCATGCTCTTCATCGATGGTTAGCGAACGCGCCGTGTAAACAATCACGGGCGGGAACGAACAGTCCTCATCCTTGCTCATCCGGTTCAAGAGCTCTAAGCCACTCACGTCTGGCAGCATAAGGTCCAGAACAACGCAGTCGAAGGAGGCGCCGCGAAGCTGCCGGAGCGCCTCCTCAGCCGTCGCCACCGCGACGATATTGACGTCGTCGGAAGCGAGGAGCTGGGTCAGCGCGCCGCGCTGGACGCTTTCGTCCTCGACGATGAGGAGTGCCTTCACATCGCGCGAGAACTGCTCTTCCAGAAGACGGAAAACGGACACGAGTTGCTCGCGCTTGACGGGCTTCAGCTGGTAGCCGACAGCCCCCATCTCCCGAGCGACCTGTTGGTAGTCGTGGAGTGAGACCACGTCGATCGGCACGTGTCGGGTCGAAGGGTCTCGCTTGAGAAGCTCGATGACGGTCAGACCCGAGTGGTCGGGAAGTCCGATGTCGAGTACTATGGCCACCGGTCGACACTCGCGAGCGAGCCGCAACCCCTCGTTAGCAGTCCCGGCGACGATGCATCGGAACCCGAGCTCGCGTGCGAGGTCGCGAAGGATCTGGGCGAAAGCCGGATCGTCCTCGATCACGAGGATCGCTCGGCGCGGGTCCGTGATCGAGTCACGATCGTCTTCGACGAAATGTGTCGCGACTTCCCCTGACTCCCGGTGTCCCACTTCGATCCTTGGACCTGATGTCGGATGCGCCACAACCATGGCTTCCGCTCGAAGCGGAATGAGTAGGGTAAAGGCGCTTCCTTCTCCCGGCGCGCTGCGGACACGGATCTCGCCACCCAAAAGCGTTGCGAGCTCACGGGAGATCGACAAGCCGAGACCCGTGCCGCCGAACTTCCGATTCGTCGTGCCATCTGCCTGTCGGAACGCTTCGAAGATGGACTCGTGTTGCTCGGCTGGGATCCCAATGCCCGTGTCCTCCACCGTGAACGCGATGCACCGCGTGTCCCTCGGTGCGGTCACAAGCAGCCGGACAGCCCCCTTCTCTGTGAACTTCACGGCGTTGGAGAGGAGGTTTGTCAGGATTTGCTGGAGGCGCTGTAGATCCGTTGCGACCGTCCGCGGACAGCTTGGGTCCACGGCAATGCGGAACTCAACCTTCCTCTCGGAGGCGAGAAGCTCGAAGCGATCTTTGAGGTTGCTGACGAGGCGATCGATCGTGACCGGCTCGATGTTCAGGTCGATCTTGCCTGCTTCGATCTTCGACAGGTCGAGGATATCGTTGATGAGCGCGAGGAGATCATTCCCGGCGCCCGAAATGCTCTGCGCGTACTTGACCTGCTCCGGCGAAAGGTTTCCTCCCTTGTTGTCGGCGAGGAGCTTGGCGAGGATCAACGAGCTGTTGAGTGGCGTTCGCAGCTCGTGGGACATATTCGCGAGGAACTCGGACTTATAGCGACTTGCTCGCTCTAGCTCCGCCGCCTTCAGCCGGAGGACCGTCTCAGTCGTAAGGAGGCTTTCCTTCTGTGCCTCGAGCGCGCGGGTCTGTTCCTCGAGTGTATCGTTGACCTGACGAAGCTCCTCCTGCTGCGCAGTAAGCTCCTCTCCTTGCGCCTGAGACTCTTCCAGAAGCTGCTGGATTCTTGCTCGCGTCTCAGCGGCGCTGATCGCCAAGCCCACACTCGATGACACATGATCGAGAAGGTCCAACTGCTGCTTGGAAAACAGTCCGAGCGAGCCGAGCTCGATAACACCCCGCACGTCGTCTTCATGGAGAAGAGGCAAGACAATGAGATTCCGCGGGAGGGCCTCCCCCAGCCCCCAACGGACTCGGATAGCGTCCTCGGGTACATCGCTCACGAGGATGCGCCGTTTCTCCTGGGCAACCTGGCCAACGAGCCCTTCGCCAAGCTTCCACCGGTCGGGCACGCCGTTACTCATGGTGGTCGCATAGGTTCCCGTCAGGCGCAGCGTTTCGCTTCCGTTCTCGAGGACATACTGCGCACCCACCTGTGCACCGAGCGCGCGGCATAGGTGGGAGAGCACACGCTGCGACAATTCCTTCACGCTCGGGTTGCCGCTCATGGCCTGCCCAAGCTCCGTCTGGGTCTTGGCCATCCATATGTGCTGCTCATTCTTCTCCGCCGCCTCCCGGAGCGCGCGGGTCATAGCCTGTAGCGAGACCCCCAGCTCATCCTTCTCGCTTCTGGGTGGAACGTGCGCCGAGTAGTCTCCCCGGGCGATAAGTCCCATCTCGCGGGCGATGTTCCGGAGGCTTTGCACCATGTCATTGAGAGACTTCCCCAGGACATCCTCCGGGCCGGTCACTTCGATCTGGCGACTGAGGTCCCCCTCGGTCACCGCACGCATGACACCCGCAACGTGCCCTAGCCGCTTCCGTTGTTCCTCCAAGCTTCGGGCGGTTCGCGCTCCGTATGTGTCCACCACGACGGCTGAATCGAACTTGATCAGCTTGCGGATAGAGAACGTGACCGTGGGACGGTCACGAAGGCGTTCATCCGCTTCGATTTCGCGTCTGAACCACGCCGAGACGAACTCCATCGCCTGCAGGTAGATGAGCAGCCCAAGTTCGATCCGGGCATGGACCTGCCCGACAACACGCCGGCGTTCCACGTAAGCTTCGTCGACCTCGGCTCGGAGAAAGTCTCTCCAATATTCCGCCTGTTGGCCCTTTACGTGTGCCAACAGCTGTTCGTTGGACAAGAACTGCCCGAATTCGGGGAGGCGTGAGAGCCATCCGTAGAAATCGTTGATCAGTTCCGGGACCCGGGCGCTCAGGGAAGCGCCAACCGCGCGGACGTCATCGAGCACCGAATCGTCCAGGCCGTGTGATGCTTGAAGTGAGGCGTGGTCCACGAGATAACTCGAGCCCGTTCCGGCGGTCGATATGCTATTACCCTCCGGAACCAATCAGCCTTTAAACGGACGTTTGCCGGTTTAATCCAAGTCTGACGAGACCTTAGCCGGGCCGGTCGCTCCTGACAATCTCTATCGCGGCGCAGTGTCGGTAACAGGTGATCTGGACGAGGCGGCCGAGGCTATCCGTGGTTTGATTGAGCACATCACGCTTACAGCCGGCGCAATACGCGGCGAAATTGCCGCTACATTGCACGGTGAACTCGGCACCATTCTCGAATGGGCGTCCCAGACGCAAAAAAGTCCCGGTGCCTGCGCATCGGGAGTGTCGTTTTCGTTGGCTGCGAGGGTACGATCTGACCTATACCGAACACATCTCCGATGGAGACGTTAAGCTCAAATCAGGGGCCCAAAACCATCTTGATTTTCTCATCACCGCACGAGGGATTGCGCGGTATTCCGGGTCGTAGCTCGACGCCCATGGCAACTTTGCGCCAAGAGCAAGTCTTAGGAACATGCCAGCGGTAACGGCTGGACTTGGCCGATTTCAGACATTCTGCTTTCGGAGAAAGCATGCAAAAAGCAGCCGCAATGGCATCTGCTCTATAAAGTGCGATTACGACCTATACCTATGTCCTTAGGATGGGAGCCGCTTGGTTAATTCATGAGCGAATAAGCTCGATAAGCTGCAGGTAGGCGATATTATCCTGACCGCCAGAAGGACCAAGATTGGCAAGGGTGCCAACTCTCGATGAAGGGGATTGTCTCCCATGCGATAATTTGCGTCCAGCACGCATCGATCATCGATTTGACTTCAGTTGGAGTGCAGGCGCAGAAACCTGCAGCGCGAGTTCTTCGACGACGATAAGGAAATCTTTGTATTTCACCTTCGCGAGGAATGCCCGCAGCCCAAGTCGCGCAGGTTATCGACCATGCGCGATCGGAGATCAGGGCGCGTTACTCGACTATCGAAGCCGCTCGATTGGTTATCGGCGGCCCAAAACCACGAAACGGGCGGCAGTTCTGCTCAAGGCTAGTGGCGGGCACCTATCCGTTCCGCCACGCGCCGCTCGCAGCGCTAGGATTTGGCGCCGTAGCGGGTCTCGGTGTAGCGGTGCGGCACCGGCGCCTGGGCCTCGGCACGGCGCACGCAGACATCATCGGCCGCCGCAGCCACAAGACGATACTTCTGCTATTGATAGGCAGCCCCCCTTCACCGATCGCTCACATTCATCTCAAGGCTGCCCTGCTCTTATGCTGCCTCAATTTTCGTCCAAAGACCTCAATCGCATATTCGATGCGAGCGTGCTGACCAGGGGCCGGTCGCTGATCCTGCTGGGAACCGTGGAGGTGACTCTGCATGACACCTCGATTTCCGTCATGGTGGAGCACCTGGATCAGCGTTATGCCGCCAGTATCACGCCGTCCGCTCTGGGGAACCGGTTGGTGTTCCTCAACAAATGCAGCTGCGGCCGGACCGCCTGCGCGCATCTGGCCGCCGGGTTCCTGGCGACGCTCGACCGGTTTCCTGCGCTACACAAGCCGGTGCAGAAGAGCTTTCTCGATGCTCTGGGGGTCCCCCCCGCCGAGGAACGCAAGCGCCTGGTGTTCGAGCTTTCGCCCGGCGAACCGCCGCATGCCTGTTTCGTCTCGATCCTGCTGGTGGGGGAGCGCACTGGGCGGCTGGAGGCCACGACGCCGCGGCGCATCCTGGCCGACCGGGGTGTGAACGAGTCCAGCCGTATCATGGCCAAGCTGCTGGGCGGTGGCGACGCCGAGCGCTGCGCCATCGCGCCGGAAGCGGTGCCGTCGGTGCTCGGGTTGTTGGCGCGGCTGGGTAAGGGGCGGTGGCATGCCACCGGAAAGACCCTGGTGACCGGGGAGGAGCGGGCGTTCCAGGCCAATGTCCCTCCCAATCTGCCGCCCCGATCGGCGGTGATCCTCGGCGATGCCGGCCCCTGGTATGTCGATAGCGCCAGCGGGGCGGTGGGGCGGGTGCGGCTGCGCCAAACCGCGGCCCACCGCATTCAGCCGGAACCGCCGGTTCGCCAGCGGTTTGCGGAGCGCGCGCGGCCGCAGACCCCGACTTTCGCCAGGCCGGAGGCGCGACGCTTCGTGCCCACTCGGAAGGAATATCCCGGCGGGCGGCGGCCGCAATCGGTGGCGGTCGCGGCCGCCGAGCCGGTCATCCTGGAACGGGCGCTGACGCCGGTGCTGCTGCTACGCCGAGCGGAATGCCCCGACAATTTTGGCCGAATGCAGACGGTCAACGCGCTGATGATCGATTTCGACTATGACGGCACGCTGATGCCGGCCGATGACGAGCGTCAGTTCGTACAGGTGAACCGTCCTAGCGACGCGCCGGGCCATCAGAGCTTTGTTCGCCGCGATCCTGCCGCCGAGGCGGTGGTGCTGAATGCCATCCGCCAGGCCGGTTTCAGCCAGATGCGTATTGCCGAGGGTCCCAGCGCCAAGGGCCGCATAGTCTTCGTGTTTCGCGGCCGCGATGCCTCGGAACGCTGGCGGACCTTCATGACCGAGCAGGTGCCGGCGCTGCAGGCGCAGGGCTGGCGCAACACCATCGAGGGCAATTTCGGGCCACGGCAGGTGCAATTGGTTGGCGCCTATGACGTGCGCATCAATGATGCCCCGGGCGGTTCGTTCTCGCTGGATTTCGGTATCGAGGTGGATGGCGCGCGCGTCGCGTTGTTGCCGATCCTGTCGCGGTTGATCGATCGTGGCGGCATGGAGGCGGCGCAGATCGTCGATGGCGAGTTGATCACTAGCCTGGAGGACGGGCGCATCCTGAAGCTACCGGCGGATCGGATTCGTCGCCTTCTGGCTATCGTGGGTGACCTGATCGACGCCGCCCACAGGACCGCCGACGGCGGCCTGCTGCTGCCGGACGGCGAGACCGCCACCGTGCTGGATCTCGAGGACCTGCTGACCACGCGGTGGGAAAATGCCAGCGCCATCGAAGCCTATGCCCAGCGTTTCCGGGGAGCGGCGAACATTGCCACCGTTGCGGTGCCGGCCAGCTTTACCGCCACGCTGCGCCCATATCAGCAGCACGGCGTGGACTGGCTGCAGCATTTGCGGGCGAACGGCTTGGGTGGATTTCTGGCCGACGACATGGGGCTAGGTAAGACCGCGCAAACCATCGCCCACATCGTCATCGAACAGGCGGAGGGGCGGCTGGACCGCCCGGTGCTGATCGTGGTGCCCACCAGCCTGGTGAGCAACTGGACGGCGGAGCTCGGCAAGTTCGCGCCGCATCTGCGGGTGAGCGTGCTGCATGGGCTGGACCGGCATGTCAAGCGCGGCGAACTCGCCGGCATTCATGTGGTGATCACCACCTATACGGTGCTGGCCCGGGACGTCGATGCCATGAAGCAGCTTGCCTGGCATCTGGTGGTGCTGGACGAGGCCCAGGTGATCAAGAGCCCGGATGCCAAGGCCACCAAGGCGGTCTGCCAGCTGGAAACCCGTCACCGGATTTGCCTGTCGGGTACGCCGATCGAGAACAATTTGCAGGAGCTGTGGTCGGAATTCGCTTTCCTGATGCCGGGGCTGCTGGGCAGCCGCAAGGGCTTTGCCAAGCGTTTCCGCGTGCCGATCGAGAAGAATAACGACGAGGCGCGCCGCATGCAGCTGATCCGGCGCATCCGGCCGTTCCTGCTGCGCCGTACGAAGGCCGAGGTGGCGACCGACCTGCCGCCGAAGCACACCATCCTGCGGCGGATCAATTTGGCCCCCGAGCAGCGCGAGCTCTACGAGACCATCCGTGCCACGCTGCACGACGAGGTGCGCCAGCAGATCGTCGGGCTCAGCGTGGCGCAAAGCCGGATCGTCATGCTCGACGCGCTGCTGAAGCTGCGCCAGGTCTGCTGCGATCCGCGGTTGGTGAAGCTGCCGTCGGCCCGGCTGGTTGACAGCTCCAGCAAGCTCGACGACCTCATGGAAATGATCGACGAGATGATTCCGGAAGGGCGGCGCATCCTGCTGTTCTCGCAGTTCACCTCGATGCTCGACCTGATCAAGCCGCGGCTGACCAAGACGGGGGTGAAGTTCGTCGAGTTGCGCGGCGATACGCGGAATCGGGCCGAACCTGTCCGCAGCTTCCAGAACGGCGAGGTGCCGCTGTTCCTGATCAGCCTGAAGGCNNTGGTGGAACCCGGCGGTGGAGGAGCAGGCATCTGACCGGGCTCACCGCATTGGCCAGACCAAGCCAATCTTTGTCTACAAGCTGATCGCCGCCGACACGGTGGAAGACCGGATCGTGGAGTTGCAGCAGCGCAAGGCCCATCTGGCCAGCATCGCGCTGAGTGAGGAAGCGCAGAACGCCGCGTTGGAAGTCGACGATCTGGAGTTCCTGTTCGGCGATATAGAGGAGCGTAAGGCGGCATAGATGTGATGATCAATCGGAGCCGGACGGGGATACTCGGGCCGGCCGGTCAGCTTGGACGCTACCCGGATGAACCCTGCCGCTGTAATGTGTTTCGGCGCCGATGGCCGACGCCGAAACACAATAGCAGACCCCACGGGCATTTTATCGTCGACTTCCCCTTAAGCGGTCAGGCGTTCGGGCCGCCATCGAAGACGATCTGGACGCGGCGGTTCTGCGGTTCCTTGACCCCGTCCTTGGTCGGGACCAGCAGGTCGCGCTTGCCCTTGGCGACAATCTCGATCTCGGACGACGGAATGCCATCCTTCTCCAGCTGAGCTGCGACCGACTCGGCGCGACGCTGGCTGAGACGCATATTATAGGCGTCCGAACCGACCGTATCGGTGTGGCCGGTTACGGTCAGCTGTGTAACCTTCGTCGTCTCGGCATTCCTGGCCGCCTGATCGACGATGGTCACCGCCTGAGGCGTCAGATCCGACTTGTTGAAGTCGAAGAACACCAGATAGCTCTTCGGAGCCGGCGCCGGAGCCTGAACCGGCGGCGGGACGTAGGCTGCCGCGGGCACAGTCGTTTCCCCCTCCGCATTGAACTTATAGTCGAGCGTGAAGCCGACGCTGCGCGGTTCACCGAAGGAGACGCCGGCAAAGCCCAGGGCACCGAAATCGATGCCCGAATCGCGCAACGCCTGGTCGAGCAGGTTGGTGCCGTAGACCTGCACCTCCATCTTCCCCCGCCCCTCGAACACCGGAATGTCCGACAGAATGAAACGCGCGCTCAACAGATTCTGCCCCGGATCCTTGATCAAGTTGTTGAATGGGTTGGCATTGGGAAGGTCGGTGCCGAACCAGTACCGCTCGCTCATCATCGAATAGTCGACCCGGATCGACGGAGCACCGAACGCGGTTTCCGGGAAGTAATATTGGGCGCCCACATGGATCGTCCAATCCGGCACATAGGGGAAGTGCGCGATGCTGGCATAGTTGGTCAGAACGCCGGTGGTCGGGTTGCTATAGGGATAGTAGGTGTAGACTGGGTTGACATAACCGACGCTGCCGTCGAGCGACAGCTCCTTAATCGGCAAGAATTGCCCTTCCAACTCAAAACCTTCGTAATAAGCATTCGCGTTGGTCGTTGTACCGACGCCGCCGGTATACTGGTTGACCTGCAGGTTGGCGTAGTCGGTATAGAAACCAGTTGCGTTCAGGCGGAGTTTGTGGTCGAGCCATTCCGACTTGATGCCGGCCTCATAGGCGGTCGCCTTTTCCGGGTTGTATACTAAGCTCGACGCCGCATCCGTGACGCGCGCATTGAACCCGCCCGCCTTGTACCCAGAGCTGATCCGAACATAGCTCATGATGTCGTCGGTCAATTGATAGCTCAGCGAGAAGTTGAAGTTGAAGTTGTAATAGTTGACCGTCCCATTGCGCGGGATCGCATCGAGATCAAACAGATCAATCGAGCGGTGATCGATCGTATAGCGCAGGCCCCCGGTCACTTCGAGCCTGTCGTCCAGGATCGGTGGGCGATAGCTCGTCTGGCCGAACGCAGCGTACGACGCGCTGTTTTCGCGATAGCGCAGCGCCGAATTCAGATTGATTCCCAGATAGGCCGGGGCCGCGACGCCCGTAGGAACGACGTAGGTGTAGTAATTCGGGTTGTCCTCGTGGACATGCTCATAGAAGTAATAGAGCCCGCCCACCGTATTCCACCGATCGGTTTTGGCGATGAACTGCAACTCCTCGGATGCCTGGTACTGCGCGACATCCTCCGGTGAGTAGAACGGGCTGACGTTCTGCACCGACACGCCGCCGGTCGTGGGATTGAGCACCAGGCCCTCATATTGAGCGCCATACCGGGTCGGCTCCGACGCATACCAGTGGCGGTAGCCAGTGATAGACTTCACCGACATCTCGTCGTTCAGGTCATAGGTCGCCGTAATCCCGTCGCCCAGCGTCGCGGAATGCTGGGTCGGCGCCTGGACGGCTTCCTGGTAGAGCGGCAGCGTGCCTTCGCGGTTGCCCGAAAGTACCAGCGGGGCGCCACCCAATGATGGTGATTGGCTGAAGTAGGCCTGGGCGGCCGGGCTCATCGCGACAAGCTGGAAGCCCTCGGGCTGCCCGTCAATCCTGTCATATTCGAAGGCGTTGACGATTCGTAGATCGCCGAAGTCGCCCTGGACCTTGAACCAAACGGCGTCGCTGTGAAGCGAGCCTGGGCCGTCAGCGGCGGAAGAATCGGGGTTGTTGACCCAGCCATCGCGATCGCGGTGCAGATAGGACAACGTCGCCTTGATGCCGCTGTCGCCCAGCTCGCCGGTATTCACCGCGGTCTTGGTGAACCAGCCGTCGTTCTCGCCATAGCCGGTCTTTTCCTCGATACCGAATGTGTCGGACGCGTCCTTGCTGACCATGTTAACCGCACCGCCCGAAGTGTTCCGTCCAAAGAGCGTACCCTGCGGCCCGCGCAGCACCTCCACTCGCGCCAGATCGACCAGGTCGGTGTTAAGCGCGGCGTCGCGGCCCAGATAGACACCGTCCATATAGACGCCGACCGGTGAGTCGACGGTGAGCAGCGGTTCCTGGTTGCCGATGCCGCGGATCGAGATCGCGACGTTGGTCGGACCGCCCGAACCCTGGGACAGGACGAAATTCGGAATTGTTTGCGACAGCTCGCTGGGGTTCTGGATGTTCATCCGCTCCAGCGTCTGGGTGGTAATGGCGGTAACCGCGACGGGGATGGTTTGTTGCTTTTCCTCGGTGCGGCGGGCGGTGACGACGATTTCCTCAAGCTGCCCGGTCGATGCCCCCGACCCGGTGGCGGGCGCAGTGGCTTGGCCGTAGGCAACAGGCGCAAGCGCGCCGGACAGGCTCCCCAAGCCGAGAAAAGCGGGCACGACTAGCGCCGACGACCGCAAGAGATTCTTAAGCATTTTCGTTCTCCCCTTGATTTTCATTGCTTTTAACTATTTTCGACCAGCTGGGTCACAGCCGGGCGATCACC
>PLTD01000243.1 GCA_003165335.1 Rhodospirillales bacterium
CGTGGTCAATTTTGATCAGCGTCCCTCAAAAATTCGGCTAAAATAGAGAATGCGGAGCTTTGCATCCGCTTGGGTTACTCGGCTTCCTCGCACTCCACCCGCGCGCGAATTATCCGTGCGCGGATGATGGCCGCCAGAACGTCGAGTTCGGCGGCAAACTGCTCGCCGTTTTTCTCCGCCATAGAGAACGTAAGCTTGCTGCCGCCCAGCGGGCGAAATGAGATATCGAATAAATTCTCCGGCGCTTCATCTGTCGGCCGCGCAAGCTGGTATTCTGCCTTTATGAACCGGAGGTCGCAGAGCGGTTCTGGCTTGTTCATGATGGTCCCCTAATGACGATCCCGGAGGTGATCGCGGCCGGAGGCACCGGCGGCATGTGCTCATGCTTGGACACTGATTCCTCACTGACTGTTGTGGCGATGGAAAAAGAAGCAGCGAATCTCACTGCCACTTTCTGCAAGATGATGGGTGTCGTCGGTCGCGCTCGACCGGTCACCTGAACAGAAGAAACAAAATCATGATCACGACCAACAAGCTCATGAGCGCGCGCAATTCAGTTGCGTGATCAATATCGATCAGTATCGAAGATTCGAATAAATTTCCTCCCACTCACGGCTCGACTGGAACCATTGCCTTGAAGCGAGCTTCTTAACACACTACCGGACGCCATCGTCCCATGACGTCCGATGAATGACGGCCTCAGCATGCACCCCCGTGCTGAGGCCGGTTCCGTCGGCGCAAGGCTCTTGAGCCTTCTGGTGTTTCGCAGCTAGGAAGTGTCCTGGGGCGATTTCCCAAGGAAAGCGGGCATTTCAGATTAAATCCCGTGATGCGGTACGATCTGAGCGATACGCTATCTGAGGTCGAACTTTCTGTCTCTCGGCAGCGATACGTAGCTGACCAGCTTTCTTTAGCGCGTTGTTTCGATCTGCGCCCTTAGGCATTGACTGGGCTTCCGCGAGCGCGTCCATCGCGCGAGCGTCCAAATCATGAAAACGTTGGTTTGACATTCTGTATCACAATCGAATGGGCAACGGCCCGCGGCGCTGCCGATCCATATTCAACCCAACGTGACGCAGGATCTGGTCAATATTGCTCATTCGGGGTGGCTGGGTCCGCCGTTCGGCCTCCGGCCAATCNNGGCTCTAACGAAGGAACTCGCAGGGTAGCTGTTTGTTGTGCTCTTGCAGATCTCATGGAGAGCTTAGAGAGCGAGGTTACTGGCATCGACACACCGCCAGGAAATCTCCAAACACCAGCAATACCCAGGAGATTGTCATGCCCCTCACTACCGAACACCTTTCCCCTATCGTTGCGCTCATCGCAGGCATTTTAGTTCTGATTTTGCCGAGCTTGTTGAATTACGTCGTTGCCATCTACCTTATCGTAATCGGGCTCATCGGGCTGAATGGAATCTACCATTTCGTAAACTAGCGTGCCTTTGCAGTCGCCGCCTTCGCAGCGCCGACCCAATGAGCGATGGCTTTTACCATCGACCGAGCAAGGCGTGGCCGTATCTTTGGTGATCGCTAGAAAGAAGCGCCGAGTGCCCGTTCTATCTTTAACAAGGGGCGGAACTAGAGGTGCGTCGTGCACGGTGTGCCAAGATCATAAGTCGCTCACAAACATCAAGCCATCTCGTTTTGGTTTCGACCTGCGTACCTTCGAATGCGACAATTGCAATCATAACGAGAAGTTTGCGATTGAGACCAATGCGAAGAGAAGGCGTTCGAGCGCACTATGAGGCACATTGTGAATCTCCGGTTGCAACTTATTCATAGGTCCGACGAGCAAGTCGTCAGACGCGAGGGGGGACACGGTTCCTCGGCGGCCACTTTTCGGAGTCGGATCCAGACCATCAATGTATCTCAAGCCTCTCAGAGCGAGGCATCTGCCGGCAGCTCTCGCCGCCGGCAGCTCCGGGCTATTTGTCTGCGGGATTTACTCTCTTCCAGGTCACGGCAAGTTTGTCGGATGCTGATTTGAAAGAGGTCTTGGCGCTGTCCCAGTCCTTCTCGCCGGCGGTCTCCAGCCTTGCGAACGCCGTCTTGGTCTGAGCCCAGGCGTCATCGACATCCTTCGAGGCCCTCGTTTCCACGTCTGTGGCCTTGACCTTTGCCTTGGCGTCGAAGTCGTTCAGCTTTCGCTCCCAAACGCGGACCTCGTCCTGCGCCTGTTGCGTGAAGCTGTTTCTTTCGGCGGCTGCATCGCGGGGTGCGGCCATTCCGACCGATGTGCCCTGGTCGGATGCTGGTTTTGACTGGGCGGCGGCGGGCGAGGCGCCCGCGAGGGTGAGCATTGCGATCGCGATCGGGACGATAAAAGGTCTCATAGGGTCTAATTCCTTGTGTTTGCCAAAAGCTGTACTGACGCGTGCATGGCTGAATGGGTCAGCCGACCGCAGTAGCGGGCTCCGCAGTTTGGGTACGCGCATGCGTGTCAAGGCGGGTGGGATTGACGGTGGCGAGGATCGTCTTTGCGCGTGCGATTTCCGCAGCGGAGCCGTGCGCCATCACTAGAAAGTTGTCGGTTTTCAGCGCGGTTTCATACTGGATCACGCTGTCCTTCGGGATGCCAATGCTGTAGAGCGCTGCGGCGAGCGCGCTTACCCCGCCGACGATAACGGCGTTCTCGATCGCGCCGACTACGATGGCCGCGAGATACCCAAGGACGACGACTTGTCCGATAACAGGGACGGTCACGAATAGTCCCCCGAGAAACAGGCCCCAGAATGCGCCCCAGAATGCTCCGCGCGTACCCCAGAACTTGATCCGATCCCCGGTATTGTAGAAGCCGACGACCTTTTCGTCGGTATGATAGCCCTTGCCGACAACGCTGAGGTGCTTCATGTCGAAGCCGTCGACGTTCAGCTTCTTGATCGCAGCTTCGGCCGCAGGATGGTCCGTGAAGACCGCAATTACGGTGTCGGTATTGTCCATTGGAATTCTCCTTGAGGGTAGCTGGATCGGGGAACCGCGCGCCCGCGTCGTCACGGGCAAAGCCGGACATGCAACGCTATAGTTTGCAGTCCTTTCGGCGTAGATCTTCGATTTGAAGTTAGGTTGGACGACACGGCCAGGATAGAGTCGGAAACTACTCAGCCTTGGTGGGCGATCCGTGATTCCGCTCGTTCGCGCCGCGTCTTTATGGGAGTAAGGGGGCTTGAGATAAGTTGGCTGCGAAAGAGGCGTATGGACTGATGCACGATCAAAATCACGAACGAGAGGCCGCCGTTGCTACGGGGCCCGGCTGGAGGCGGATTCATCATTCGCCGGTGTTCTGGGTCGGCCTTGCGTTGTGCCTTGCGGCCATCCTGATCTATGTCTGGTCCGACGATTTGTCGTGGCGGCCGTACATTCNNCATTCGGTGAATTGCGCCAATCAGACGTTATCGGGAAAGTCTGGCGGCCTGAGCTCATGCCTGCTTGCTGTTGCTTTCAGGGGCCGTCGTTGCTGGAGATCGTTTCCTTTCGGCCGGAAGAATAGGCAGTTCGAAAAGGAAATGCGCGCCGCTTGGTTGGTTTGACGCAACTGTGAGGTGACCGTTAAGCTGCCGTACCAACCCCGCGATAACCTTGAATCCAAGGCTGGTTCGGGGCTGGTCGATAGCGAAGCCCACTGGAAGTCCGACGCCATGGTCGGAAACCTCAACGTGAAGACATCCTTCGATCTCACGGGCGGAGACCTCGATCACGCCCGCATCATTCGGATAGCCGTGCTTCACGGCGTTGGTGACGAGTTCATTGATCAAAAGACCCAGCGGAATGGCGTGGTCGGCCGAAACCAGTATCGGGTCGGCATGGCATCGCAGGACATTCGCCCCCGCGGCGCCTTGCAGTCTTCTGCAAAAATCAGTCATGAAATCCGCAAGGTCGATAAAGCCGATCCGCGAACCTCGCCACAGGTGGTCATGAACCTGCGCAATGGTTGCTACGCGCGATCCAGCTTCTTCGAGGGCGTCCCTGACGTCATCCGAATGCGTACTGCGCGATTGAACCCGAAGCAGTCCCACGACGGAGGTGAGGCTGTTCTTGACGCGGTGGCTCATTTCCCGGGTCAGTAACGCCTGATACTCCAGCGCTTCCCGCAGCTTGGCATCCGCATGCTGGCGCTCGATGGCTATGCCCAGAAGTCCGGCGAAACCGGCGAGGAAGTCAGCGTCCGCCTGGTCGAAACGTCCGGGGTCCGGACTGTCGACTTCAAGAATTCCAAAAAATGCTTTTCCGTGTCCGCCTCGTTCGATCGGCACGTTGATGGCGCGTTTGACGCCATGATCCTCCAGAAGGCGCGGCATCTGGAAGCGGGTTTCGGACTGCAAGTGATTGGATATGACGCTTTGGCCGGTTCGGAAGGCGTGACCGGCCGGCGAACTGTCGTCAGCGGCAAACCAGAGGTCCTTGATCGCATTCGAAGACCAGCCAGAACCGGCGCGCACCAAAAGGCGCCCCTCATCAGGCAGGAATTCCAGGGCCTTGGCGAATTTTGCCTCAAGGCCCTGCGCGCAGAGCTCGGTGGCGCGCTGGAGAATTTGCCCGAAATCGCGAGTCTGTAGGGCAACGCGAGCGAATTCGCCAAGCAAAGACTGCTGCCGGAGCCGATACGGCAGTTCTTCCCGAATGGTCGAAGTCCCGAGATAGATCGGAAACTCCAGGCTTTCGTCGGTACGCGTCAGCATTGTGATCCCAAGGGTACGGGTGGCCCGGTCCCTCCCAGCTTCCATTCCCATCGAGCTTTTATTCCCCGATTTTGAGGCCACTCATGAACGGAGTCTGAGCAAAAAAGCTCAGAAACTGCATTTTGCGTTATCGCTGCCCGATCGCTTGGTGGTGTGGACCACCGACAGGAAGCGATGAAGTGTGCGACCAGACATCTCCACCGAGGAGATGGACCGTGTCCGAAGCCGAAAATGAACTGAAGCGCGATCTGGAGTGCCTGCGTCTGGCGTCGGACTTCACGCGGCTGTCAGGCGCGGCCCTGAATCCGGAACTGCGGGAGCATTGCATCCGGATGGCAANNCAAGCAAGGGTCCGACTGTCATTCTGGTCGTAGAGGACGAGCCGATGCTGCGCGACCTTGCGGTCGAAGTCATTGAGGACGCTGGTTTCGTGGCGTTGGAAGCAGGCAACGCGGAGGAAGCTGTTGATCTGTTGGAGGCCCGCCCCGATATTGCCGTCCTCTTCACCGACATCAATATGCCCGGGAGCATGGATGGTCTGACGCTGGCCCACACGGTGCACGACCGCTGGCCGCCGATAAAGATCCTGATCGCTTCCGGCCTGGTCCGGCTGAGCCAGTCCGATCTCCCGACGAACAGCGTTTTTCTGGAAAAGCCCTACCGTGGAGAAGCAGTGATCGCCCAATTGCGGCGGCTGGTCGATCCGACTCGGAGCCTGATCGGCTGTGATCTCCAGTCGTAGACCGGCTGTGAGCTGTTTTGCTCAGATTTGGCGTGGAGAAACGCCCTAAGGAGTGAGCTTGGCTAAAATTGCATAGCCGTGGCCTCTGGCGCTCGACTGCCTATGGGTGGCGAGTGGGTCTCGAACGGACGATTGGCGCAAGGCAGATGTCCAAGGCCCAAATAGACCACGATTTGCGGAGCAATCAACTGCTCGACGCGTTGGCGCCGGACAGCCGCAAGCGAATTGATCCTCATCTCGAACCCATCGAGTTCAAGCTCGGCGCCATGGTTTGCGATGCCGGCGGCCTGCTCAAGCATGCGTATTTTCCCAGAGGCTCCGTCCTCTCACTGCTGACAGTGTTGGAGAATGGTGCGGCCATCGAGACGGCCAATATCGGCCGCGAAGGCGCCTTCGGCCTGTTCGCCGCCATGTACAGCCGGGTCTCCTTCAATCGATGCATCGCTCAACTCGAGGGCCATACGGTCCGGTGTCCGATCGAACTGCTGCAATATGAATTCCAGACCAGCGAACACGTGCGGAATCTCTTTGTCAGCTACTCGGAAACGCTGCTGTCGCAGGTTCAGCAGACGGTCGCCTGCAATTCGATGCATACGACGGAAGAGCGAATGTGCCGGTGGCTTCTGATGATGCATGACCGCGCCGAAGGAGAGTCGCTTCCCTACACGCATGAGTTCCTGTCGGAGATCCTGGGCGCCAACCGGAAATCCGTGACACTCGCCGCACAATCAATGCAGGCGGCCGGCCTCATCAGCTACCATCGCGGCGCGATCCAGGTCGTCGACCGCGCGGGCCTGGAGAAGGCGTCGTGTGAATGCTACGCCATCGTCAAGGAGCGATTTGACGCTTTCCTGAAGCCACCTTCGACTGCTGTGAAAAACTATCCGGATTGAAGGCCGGCGCCTGGCCTGCCATGGCCGACACATTATCCGCCGCGTCAAAAGATCAGTCGGTCTTCGAATCAGGCTTTCCGGTAACTGAATTCACGCCCGCAATATGCGGCTGATCGTGCAATACGACATTCAGTAGCGAGCTGTGGATCTCAAGGTGGCCATTATAGTCGATGAAACCCATCTTGCGGAATTTATTCATGAAATGACTCACGCGCGAGCGCGTGGTTCCGACCATTTCCGCTAGCGTTTCCTGGCTGACTTTGGCGATTACTTTCTTCGGTTTGCTGTCATTACCGAAATTGGCCAATAGCAGGAGCGCCCGCGCCAGCCGCTTCTCGCTCGAATTGAACAGCTGATCGATAAGGTCGGCTTCGACGCGGATGGTGCGTTCCAGAACGTATGCGACGAACATCTCGGATAGCTTTGGTTCTTCGCGCAGAGCGGTCAACATGGCGGACTTGCTGATCTTCATGATTTCGCATTCGGCCATCGCTGACGCCGTCGACAGCCTGCGCACTTGTCCGGTCAGACAGCCTTCGCCGAAAAACTCGCCCGGCCCAAGGATGGCAATCACGGCCTCCTTGCCCTGTTCGGAAAGAACGACGATCTTGACCTTGCCCTTTATGATGTAGAATGCCGTGTCCGAGGCGCCGCCTTGGGAAAACACCAGCTGGCTCTTTTTATATCGGGTGAGGGCACGACCAACGCCCTCGGTTCTCAGGAAAATCCCCGGATCAAAAGAGCGGCCATTTTTCGGCTTCGATGGTATCTTTGCCACGATATCTCCAGCCCCAAACGCGAATGGCAGATGAGCAGGTAATCTGCCTCCGATCACGCCTATGGCACGAAATACAATAATGCGATTGACAATGGTTTGAAAGTAAAACGGCCGATGCTGCCGTTGTCGACCGCTCGGCACCGATGAAGCAGAGATCGGCGAGATTGCCAAGCTGAGCACTTTTGCTCAGTTTTCACGGCTGGGTTGACCTAAACTTAAATATGTATGCGCGTGAAGTCGAATGCAGTGAGCGCCGTCTTGCAGGAAATGCCCTTTTAGCGCCGGGAACATTCGCGA
>PLTD01000066.1 GCA_003165335.1 Rhodospirillales bacterium
TTGGACTGACCCGGCTCATCTAGCCATGTGGTGGGGACCAAAAAATTTCACTAATCCGGTTTGCGAGGTTGACGCCAGACCCGGCGGTGCGCTGGGTATCGTGATGCGCGCAAAGGATGGCGCCGAACATCCGATGAAAGGCGTCTTCCGCGAAGTCATACCGCCTGGCAAGCTGGTCTTCACCAATATTGCGGTTGACTGCGCGGGCAATGTCCTGCTGGAGGGGCTAACCAGCGTGACGTTCGAAGATATCGGAGGCAAAACCAAGTTGACGGTCGAAACCGGCGCGGTCGGCATGGTGGAAATGGCAGCAGGCATGCTGCAAGGCATGGATGCCGGGTGGGGTCAGAGCCTGGACAAGCTCGCCAATCTTACATGCCGTTTTGCCGCTTAATGTCCGAAGCTTTTCGCCCCGTCCGGCAGCGGGGCATTCGTCGCGCGCACCCCATAACCCAGGGCGAAGACGACACCGATTGCCGACGCTAGGCCGACCGAGACGATGGCATTCGGCAGTCCACCGACGGCGACGGCCAAAGGCGGATAAATCCACGGGTTTATGGAATCAGCCAGGAACTGATTGCTGACCATGAAGCCGACCGCCCGACCGCGGATTTCCGGAGCCGCGCGGGCCAAAATCAGGTTCGACTGATGGGGAAACAAAGTGCCGCTGCCGATGCCCATCAAGGCCAGCGCTATGCCGACCTGGGTCAGGTTATGCGACATGCCGAGTGTGATCAGCCCTGTCGCGGCCATCGTCAGGAAGAAAGCCGGGATCCAGCGGGTCCCTAGGAACCGGCGGGTCAGAGGATAGGCGAAAGCCGCGGTGACGATCATCGCCTGATTGATGCTTTGCAGATGCGCGCGCACTGCGCCGCTGGTCACGCCCTGGTCGGCCAGCAGGAAGGGCGTTTGCGAGTTTGTTGTATATACGGTTGCGTGCATCGCCAGCAGGAACAGGTACAGCGGCCACATATCGAGCAGCAACCGCCAGCCGGGTTTGGCCGTCCTGTCGTTGGCCGCCACTGTTTTGATCTTTTGCGACGCGGGCAGCAGCAGACTTCCGGGGATCAACAGAATAAGCGCAATCGCCGGGAAAAGCGCGAAAGAGGCCCGCCATTGGAAGGCGTCGCTCAGAACCCCTGAAATATTCATGGCGACGATTCCGGCCAGCGAAGAACCGGCCATCTGCAATCCGAGAACGCGGGGTCGCAATTTGGGCGGAATATGTTCGCCCACCAAAGTCGTCGATGCGGCCGATACGCAGGTCGCGACCGCGCCGATCAGGAAACGCGAAATCAGCAGTGGCCAGCCCTGCAGCACCATTCCGGCCATGCCGATGATGCCGAAGGCCGCAATCATCCATAGCATGATCGAACGCGAAGAAACGCGGGAGAGCAGAAAACCGGCCGCGATGCCGCCGGCGACGATGCCCATGGTCGGCATCGCAATCAGCATGGAGCGGCCGACCGGAACTTCTTTGGCGATCTCGGGCAGGATCGGCTGCAGGATCGTCAGCATCATTCCGACCATCGACGGGCCGCAGACCATAACCACGATGGTGATTATGCCGAGAACGCCACTGGGCAGCGTGCTTGAAGATTGAGCTGAAATGCTTGCGGCTTTTGCTGTGACAGGCTCCAATTTCCCCACCGTTCAAAGGCCCCGTTCGCGATATCGGCACCACGCACGGACAAGCCGGGCGAGCAATTGGAGGCGTTCCCCAAACCTTAGGGACGGTAATCCGGCTTGTCGAGCAAGAAGCTTTGCCTGAACGCCGTCTCTTCGATATCCTTGTTATCTTATATAGAAAAGCCTGTCCGACAACGGGCTGATTGGGGGCACATGCGCTTTGTGACACGCGACGGTGTGCGGCTGGCTTATGTCGAAGCCGGTTCAGGGGATCGGTCGATGCTGCTTGTCCACGGCATGCAGTGCAATCACACCCATATGCTCGCGCAGCTCGAGCATTTCTCGCGCACTCATCGCGTTGTCGCGGTCGATATGCGGGGACACGGACAAAGCGACAAACCGCCGAGTTCCTATTCCAATCGGGAATTCAACGACGATCTGGTATTTCTGTGCCGAGAGTTGGGCCTCAGCCGGCCGGTTGCGGCTGGTCACAGCTTCGGTGGCAGCAATCTTTTGCATCTGGCGGCTGAACAGCCGGATGTGCTGGGCGGACTGGTCATACTCGACTCCGGTATCCGAACCCTGGCGAACAAAGTGGGCGAACTGGGCGTCGTAGGCGAGCTGACACAGGAGCAGCGGCGCAAATTCCTGGGCGATCGGCTGTTCGGTCGCGACGACCCGCCCGATCTCAAGGGGCGTATCCTGGATGAGATGCTTGCCGTTCCAGATCATGTGGCTTCGGCAATGCGCGAAACGGTACTCGGCTTCGACGGCGGGGCGGCTTCGCGCCGGTGCCGAATACCGGCGCTGTTTCTCCTGGCCGATAAGCCGTTCACCGACGCCGAGACCTTGGCCGGACTGGGCGACAACTGGCGCGTCGGACAGGTTGTGGGGGCCGGTCACTTTATCCAGATGATAGCTGCGCCCCAGGTCAATGCGATGATCGAGCGGTTTCTGGAATTGGAAAAGCTCTAAGCGCAAGCGGGTCTTAAACTATCAGGGGAGAGAGTTTATGAAATTCGATCGACGTACGATGCTGCAGCAATCGATTACCGGAGCGGGCTTGCTTCTGGCGTCGACCGCATTGGCTCAGACCCAGAATTGGAGCGCACCGGACGCCGACGTGCCGAGCGCCACATTGAAGTCGATGGTGTTCCAGTCGAAGCGGCTCGACGCATCTACGGCCGATTATCGCAAATGGTACATCGAGGGGCATGGGCCGGATTACTTGTCCTTCGCCGCGCCCTACCTCGAGCGTTATTCGCGGATGTTCGTCGAGAAGACCTATATGGGGCCGGTCGATTTCGACTGCGTTTCCGAACTGGCGCTGCGTAGCCGAGAGGCCGGGTTGGAGAACGCCAAGGCTCTCGATTCACCCGAGGGCAGGGCGGCGTTGGCGCGCCATCCCAAGATCGGCACCAAGCCGGGCCCCAACGAGGCGCATAACGGGCAGCATCGCTTCTCGGTGGACGAACGGCTTTTGTCGGGGCCGCCCCGCGGATACGATGCGCAGGGTCTGCGCAAACAATTGGTGCTGGTGCGGCGAAAGCCGAATGTCGACCAGGAGGCGTTTCTCCACGCGCTCAGCAAGTTCGGTTCCGGCATCGCGCGAGACCGGGCGGACTCGATCTACAGGCTTGTCCTTTCCATGGCGGTCCCCGAGCCGAAACGGGCAGCGCCGATGTATGATGCGGTGTATCTGATTTGGCCGAACAAGGAAGCCAACCTGGCGTCCGCCTTCGCCGGGGCACCTCCAGAGGCGGAGGTCGTCAATATCGTCGACGTGATGACCTATGAGCCGGATCTGGGTGCGCTGTAATTCTTGACAAAGCACTGAACCAATCTTCGCAGTTTTTTCTATCTTTACTATCTTGTATAAGATAGAATCATTATATAATCGACATCCTTCCGGCGGCCGCGGTCGCTGCTGCATTGTTGGGTTTTTGATTAATTGAAGCCAAGGCTGGGCCTTAAGGCGCGCGTCCGAACACAATCCGGCCGGCATAAAAAGGGGAAAGACATGTCAGGAAAATTCACCGCATTACTGTGCATCAGCGCGAGTGCCATGGCCTTAACCTATGTGCAACCCGTACTTGCGCAGCAGGCCGATCAACCAACCGCACAGGCCGGCGGAGGTCTTGAAGAGATCGTGGTTACGGCGCGCCGCAAAGACGAACAGCTGCAGGCGGTGCCGGTGGCGATTACCGTGATCAGCGGCGCCAAGCTGGAAGACGAACGCATCCAGACCCTGGCCGATCTTTCTTTTCAGGCGCCCTCCTTGGCGTTCCGCAATGTGCAGCGCGATGTCGACGGCATCGTCAATATGCGCGGCCTGACGGGTGTCGTTACCTACTTGGACGATGTCCCGATCGGCGGCGTCTCGGTTCCCGGCACTGGCGGCAGCCCCGGCCCGGGCGGCGGCGCCGGTCCCGGGGTGCTCTATGATCTGGAAAATGTGCAGGTTCTAAAAGGGCCCCAAGGAACGCTGTTCGGGCGCAATACGACGGGCGGCGCGATCTTGCTGCAGGCCAAGAAGCCGACGGATAATTTCGAAGGCTATGCTCAGGTCCAACTGGGAAATTATAATGATCGTGAGTACGAAGCCGCGATCAATGTCCCGATCATCGCCGACAAGCTGCTGTTGCGCGTATCCGCCAATGTCGCGCAGCGCGACGGATTCACCAAGGCGTTGACCGGGCCGAGCGGCGTTAAGGACCTCGACAATCGGGACTACTGGGCGGAACGCGTACAGCTGACATGGCGTCCGACCGACGATTTTGAGAACGATATCCTCGCCTTCTCGCTCTACAAGCACGAGAACGGCACCGGCGTGGTGCTCAACTATATCAACCCGGTAATCGCCAAGGCGGCGCTTGGGGCGGCCGGCCTGGCGGCATTGAATGCCGACTTAACCGAGCAGAATGCCCTCGGTCCGCGCACGCTTGTCGGGCATAGCGACCCCAATCCGCTGGACAAGGATTGGAACGTCGGAATCCTGGATACCGCAACCTGGGAAATCAACGATCATCTGACTTTCAAGAACCTCGCCTCCTATATCGACAATAAGGTCACCATCAACCAGGATCTGGATGGGTCGCCTGCAGTCCTTCTCGATCAGACCAATGTTCACGGATGGGAGACAGACACCGGTCAGATTACCGAAGAGGCCCAGTTTCAAGGAAAGGCGCTCAATGACAAGCTGAGCATAACGGCGGGCGCGTTCGGCCTGTATGATCATCCGGAAAACAGCACGACCAACCCGAACGAGAACCAAGCGACGGAGGTCACGAGTAGTGGAGGGCTGGGTGTCCGCGTGATCACGACGCTCACCAACGTCCAGGAGCGCAGCCAGGCGGTCTATGCCCAGGGAGATTACGATCTTTCCGGCATCAGCGACGTTCTCGAAGGGCTGAAGTTTACGGGCGGCTATCGCTATACCTGGGATTGGCGGTCGGTGGCCTTGGGCCAGTATACGACGATACCCACTATCGGGCTGAAGCTGTGCTCCCAAACCGGCCACGATGCGAACTGCGTGGTTGCGGGTGACGGTTCCTTCCATTCGCCTAGCTACACGATCGGTATGCAGTATCAGATCACGCCGGACATGTTGGCCTATGTGAAAAGTTCCAAAGGATATCAGAGCGGCGGCTTCAATCTGCTTTCGCCTTTTGCCGCCGGCAAGGAATTCCAACCGGAATATCTCAAGGACGTCGAGGTCGGGTTCAAGTCAGACTGGGACTTCTATGGCATGAAAGCCCGTACCAACATCGACTATTACACCGGCTGGTTCGACAATATTCAGGCATCGGTGCCGGTGGTGAATCCTTTGAACGGTACGACGGTTACCTTGGTATCGAACGCCGCGAAAGCCACGGTCCAGGGTGTTGAATTCGAAGGCACTTTGATCCCCGTCAAAGGCGTCGAGCTGACCGCGAATTACGCCTACAACGGAACTCAATATCAGAAATTCGTTTCGTCGTTCGGGAACTTCTCCGGCGAACCGTTCCTCTATGTCCCGAAGAACAAATATACGATCTCGGGAAAATACTATCTGCCGATCGACCCGTCTTTCGGTGATGTCAGCGTCCAGGCGGCCTGGAATTGGCAGGGCCATGTCTCGCTGGGTTACGATCTTGGTGATCCCGGAAGTCAGTTCGGCGATGTGAAGACGCTGGACCTCAACGTCTCCTGGGACAACATCTTCCAATACCCGGCCGACCTGACCTTCTTTATGACCAACGCGCTGGATGCGACCTATACGATCGGTACGTACGCACTCTACACGACGTCGGGTTACGTCTCCTCGATTTACGGGGAGCCGCAGATGTGGGGCTTCAAGCTGCGCTACCATTTCGGGGAGCCATCCGGCGAACCCGCATCGGCCCAGGCGGCCTATACGCCGCCGGCCGCCGTTGCGCCGATGGCTGCACCGAAGAGCTATCTGGTGTTCTTCGACTTCAACAAGTCGGATCTGACGCCTGATGCGACGACCATCGTCGACCAGGCTGCCAAAAACGCCGGTCCTGCCAAGGTCACTCAGCTGACCGTCACCGGTCACACCGATACGGTGGGGTCCGACGCCTACAATATGCGTCTTTCCCGCCGCCGTGCGGAATCGGTTGCGGCAGAGCTTGAGAAGGACGGCATCCCGTCGTCTGAGATCGAGATCGTGGCCAAGGGCAAGCGCGACCTGCTGGTCCCGACCAAGGACGGGGTGAAGGAACCGCAAAACCGGCGTGTTCAGATCGTCTATGATAACGGGGCGACGTCGTAAGGGCCGGGAAGCGGCAGTGCAGGCAAGCCCGCAGCGCCGCTATCGGCTGATCTCATCCGACAGCCATGTGACAGAGCCCGGCGACCTTTGGGTCAGCCGGGTTCCCGCAGCCTTGCGCGAGCGCGCACCGCGTATCGAGAGGCTGGAAAGGGGCGATGCATGGGTCGTCGAAGGGATGAAGGACCCGATCAGTTTCGGATTGAGTTCCTGTGCCGGTCTTGAGCCCGGCCAGATGAAGGCTTGGGTGCGATTCGAGGAGATGCGGGCGGGCGGCTATGACCCGGCGGCGCGTCTGGAGGAACAGGACAGCGACGGGGTGGATGCCGAAGTCCTTTACCCGACGCCGCGGCTTGCAATCGGGATCACTGCCCATCCCGAGGAGGCTTATCATCTGGCGATGGTTCGGGCCTATAACGACTGGATGTCTGAGTTCGTCGCTCACGCGCCGGACCGGTTCGGTGGGCTGATGATGGTGCCCAATCGGGGCGGGGCGGCAGCGGCGGTGGCAGAGATCAACCGGGTTATGGATCGACCCGGAATGCGCGGCGTTGTGATGGGCGCTTGGCCTAACGGCACGATGGCGATCGAACCTGAGGACGATCCGGTCTGGGCGTCGCTCGTCGAACGGGGCCTGCCGCTCACCATCCATGTTTCGCTTACCCAGACAATGCCGGCAGCAGCCGGTCAGGTGAAATTGCCCGGATACGGGCGATTTTTCGACGCGCCGAACCGGATGATCGAGATGATCTTCTCAGGTGTATTCGATCGTTTCCCGTCGCTGGAGGTCTTCTTCGCCGAGGTCGATTTCGGCTGGGTGCCTTATGTGAAGGAGCAGATCGAAAACAACTACAACCGGCTTGAGCCGGTGCAGAAATTCGGCCTGCTGCAGAGCCCGCGCGATTATATCGATCGCCATTTCCACTTCGGTTATATGACCGACACGTTCGGTCTTCAGAACCGGCAATATGTTGGGGCGGAGCGGATTCTATGGTCCAGCGATTATCCGCATATCAGCGCGGACTGGCCCTATTCCTGGCGCACCATCCAATCCTCGATGTCGGGCGTCTCGCCCGAGGACAGGGAATTGATGCTCGCGGGCAATGCTGCGCGACTTTTCAAGTTCGGAACTTGAAACGGTTTCATCCGTCGCGCAGGGTCGATGCGTTGATGATGGCGCTCATATCGAAGGCATGTCGCCAGCCTTCGTTCTCATGCGCCGCTTCGGAATAATGCTCGCGCGCGGCCCGTTCCGCCCCGGCAGCGTCGCCCTTGGCGATGAACCGATACAGTTTTTCATGGTCCTTCAACGTGGCGAGCCGGACATTGCGGTCGGCAAAGGCGCCATGTTGAGCCGGCCGGCGGGCCAAGCGGTCGACCTGCGCGGACCAGAGAGTTTCCAGTGCGCCGATTATCAAGCTCATCGTTTCATTACCGCAACCGACGACAAGCTCGACGTGGAACTGCCGTGCCAATCCGATATAGATATCGGCATCGTCGATATGGGCGCGCGATTGTTCGATATTCTCTTTCAGTTTCGGCAATATCGTCGTCTCGCGGTCCGCGCGGCTGGCGCAGGCGGCGACACAGACCGGTTCCAGATGGCGCAACGCGGTCTGCACGTCGTTCAGATTGACCGATCGCGATTGCAGCAGCATCGCCAGCATATAGGCTGTCTTGCCGGGTTGCGGCCGGTGTACGACCGCGCCGCCGACATTGCCGCGCTGAACGGTGATCAGCCCTTCGGTTTCGAGGATTCGCATTGCCTCACGGATAGACGGCGGACTGACTCTAAACTCCAACAGAAGATCGTCCTGCTTGGGGAGCATCGCCCCGTCAGGCAGCTCGCCGGACAGGATGCGCGCCCGCAACCCCTCGGCTACCATTTCGGCCAACCGGGGTTGGCGAAGCCTCTGTCGAAACGACGGCACAAGTTCATTAGACGCCACGCAATTACCTACTTTCCCTTGAAAAGCCGCGCCTGTCGCGTCAGCGGACAGATGGGCGCCGCCGATTCCACAGGCGGTCTTTGTAACCCACCATGCACGAAGCGCAGGGTATGCCGCAACCGCTTCTTACGCAGCCACATTTCCCGTGCGGCAGGGGTCGTGCAGCCAGTGTTCGGTGGATTTGGTCAACGCCACCGACTACCATTCGCCCTAACGCCGGTCGTTCATGAAATATCGAGTTGCCAGAAGATGAAACGGGGAAACCATGCCGTATAGAGACCGCGCCCATCGCGCCAGTTGCTTCGTCATATCCATCACGCCATTCACAGCCGATGGGCGGGTGGATGAGGACGCATTCCGCGGCCATATGAAGCGCCTGGCAGCGGGCGGGATCGGCGTCTATGTCGGCGGCGGTGGCAGCGGCGAGGGCTATACGCTGTCGCGCGAGGACAATAAGCGGATATTCGCGATCGCGGTGGAGGAGTTGAAGGGCAAGGTCCCGGTCCGCGCAATGGGTGTCGAGCCGCGCACCGCCGATCAGATGATCGAATTTCTGCATCTGGCGAAAGACGCAGGCATAGAGGCAGCGCAACTTTATTCGCTCGACGTCGGGCATGGCCACGCGCCGACGCCGGGCGAGCTGGACGCTTATTTCAGCGAGGTCATCGCCGCGGCGCCGCTTCCGGTCGTGCCTTCGACCCATCAGTCGGTGGGCTACCGCATTCCGGCGGAATTGGTGGTCGAGTTGGCGCAGGAGGCGAATGTGCTGGCGGTCAACTGCACCCACCCCGACCTCGGCTATCTGGCGACGGTAATCGACGGGGTTTCACCCAAGAAGGACGTCCATGTCGGCGGCCCGATGCAGGGTCTGACGGCCCTGTCCTTCGGCGGGCAGGGTTTCCTGTGCTCGGAGGGCAATCTGGCGCCCAAGCTCGCGGTCTCGGTGATCGACCATTACAAGTCGGGCAATTTGCCCGAGATGATGGACGCTTTTTCAAAGCTCGTACGGCTCTCGACCGGCCTTTACGGCTATGGCGGCATCCGCGTCACCAAGGCAGTGCTGAACCATCTGGGCCTGCCCGGCGGCTATCCCCGCAAACCGCGCCTGCCGGTAACCGACGAGCGCCTGACCAAGTCATTGGCCCTGGTCGAGAGCATGAACCTGCCTGAGTTGCAGGAACTTTAGCGAAAGCCGCTTCACTTAACCGACGTCACAGAGCTGCTGACTTGGGTACGGCCCTGGTCGGCCATGTAGTGGGCGCCGGTGACGCTGACGGCGAGGTCGGACAGCAAGAACAGGACCACATTGGCGATCTCGGCCGGGGTCGCATATCGGCCGGTCGGGATGGCGGCCTTATAGGCCTCGCGCACACTGTCGGGGTTGTCGGGGTTGATCATGGTTTCGATCGACCGCAGCATCTTGGTGTCGGTCGGGCCCGGGCAGACGCAATTGACGCGGATGCCCTGGCGCGCAACCTCACCCGACACGGTCTTGGTCAACCCGATGACGGCATGTTTCGAGGCAGTATAGGCCGGCATCCGCGGTGTGCCGGTGACCCCGGCGGTCGAGGCCATATTCACGACGGAGCCCGACCCTTGCGCGATCATGACCGGCAGGACATGGCGTAGCCCAAGGAACGTGCCTTTCAGATTGACCGCGATCACCCGGTCCCACACAGCCTCGTCATATTCGGCGGTGGGCGCGATTTTGCCCTCAATGCCGGCATTATTGACCAGGCAGTCGATGTGGCCGAAGGCGTCCAGCGCAGCCTTCACATAGGCCTGTACCTGGGCGGTCTGGGTCACATCGGCGATGACGCCCACCGTGTCGCCGCCGAGGGTCTTGGCAGCCTCCATCACCGAACGGTCGCGATCGACGATCACCACCTTGCCACCATGCTTGATGAAACCCTGCGCGACCGCGAAACCGATTCCCGCCGCACCGCCGGTAACGACTGCGACCTTGCCGTTGAAGTCCATAGTTCCCCCTGAGGTCTCGCCGGGACCCGGCGATCTGCTTTGCTTGGTTGATGGATTGTGACCTAGAATGCAGCGGCTAGACTGTCAACGAAACAGCCCGCAATCACGAAGGATCGCAACGTCCCATGAGCAAGCCAATCAAAATCGCCATACTCGACGACTATCAGAATTGCGCTTTGTCGATGGCGGATTGGTCCGTCTTGCCTGCGAATGTCGAGATCACGGTCTTCACGGACAACCTCGCCGACCTGGATGCGATCATCGAGCGGCTGAAGCCCTTTCAGATCGTTTGCGCGATGCGCGAGCGGACGCGATTCGACCGGGAATTGATCGAGAAACTACCGAATTTGAAATTGATCGCGACCACCGGATCGTGGAATGCGGCGATCGACATGGCGGCTTGCGAGGAATTGGGGATCGTCGTTGCCGGCACCGGCGCGGCCCCGAATTCGACGCCCGAGCTGACCTGGGCTGTGATATTGGCGCTGATCCGGCATATTCCGGACGAGGTGAATTCGGTGCGCTCCGGCGGGTGGATGGTCGGCGTCGGCGGGGATCTGCGGGGCCGCACGCTCGGCCTGGTCGGTCTCGGCAATATTGGCTCGGCGATGGCGCGGATCGGAACCGCCTTCGGAATGAAGAGCATCGCCTGGAGCCAGAACCTGACTGAAGAAAAGGCGTCGGCCTGCGGCGCGCGGCTGGTCGACAAGGATACGCTGTTCCGGGAAGCGGATTTCGTCTGCATCCATACGGTACTCAGTGCCCGCACGCGCGGCCTGGTGACGGCGCACGAACTGGGGCTGATGAAGAAGACTGCCTATCTGATCAATACATCCCGCGGGCCCATCGTCGACGAGGCGGCTTTGATCAAAGTGCTGACCGACAAGGCCATCGCGGGTGCGGCGATCGACGCCTTCGTGCCGGAGCCGCTGCCGGCCGACCATCCGTTCCGCCACCTGCCCAACGTGCTGGCGACGCCCCATATCGGCTATGTGACCGAGGATACCTATCGCATCTTCTATGGCGAGACGGTCGAGAATATCGCGGGCTTCCTCGCCGGAAACCCGACGCGGGTGATCGGCCAGGTGTTCAAACAATATGCCTATACGGATATTCGATGAGCGAGCGGCAGGGCGTGAAGGAACCCGGGAAAACAGTTGTCGGGCGCGGGTTCGAGCAGGCGCTGTTCTTCAGCCGCTGGCTGCTGGCTCCCTTCTATCTCGGCCTGTCTGTAGCTCTCGCGGTCTTGCTCTATGATTTCGGGAAAGGGATCGTCGAACTGGTCGAACATGCCCAGAGCGGCGATCATGACGCGATCACCGTCGGCATATTGGCGCTGATCGATCTGTCGCTGATGGCCAATCTGGTTCTGATGGTGATGTTCGCCGGCTATGAGAGCTTCGTATCGAAGCTGAATGCCGATGACCATCCCGACAGGCTGGACTGGATGGGCGAAATCGGCTTCGGCGATCTGAAGCTGAAACTGATGACCTCGCTCGTCGCCATTTCCTCCATTCGGCTGCTCGAAGCTTTCATGAATGTGGAGCATCTGACCGACCGGGAACTGGCCTGGACAGTCGGCATCGTCGTGACTTTCGTCGTCTCCGGCCTGCTTCTGGCGGTGATGGAACGGCTGATGCACAAGTGAGCGCGCGCCGCATCTTCGCCGCGGTCGCGATGCTGGCGATTATCCTCTTTGCCTTGTGGCTGCCCGACCACGCGCACCGGGCAGCGCTCCAAAATATCGTCGATCAGGCCGACCGCGACACCGCTGCCGCCAAAGCCGCGGCTGCCAGCGCGGCGCAGAGCGCCGCCCGCGCCAAGGCCTCGGCACAGGATTCGCAGAACCGGTTGCCGGGGTCTTCCTAAAGACTATGCGACCGCGAGCCCACGTGGGGGGACGACGCTGTGCCTCTTCAGGACGGTGTCGGATTGGGCGGCGACTTCAGACAGAACAACTTCATAACCCCAGAGTTCGGCCAGATGCTGAAGCACCATCGTGGTGTCCTTCTCGTCGGTCAGAATACCCGAATAGACCTTGTGCTGCAGGATCAGCTTGCGGTCGCCGTCCAGGTCGACGTCGATCACCTCGATCTCAGGTTCGTTCTGCACCACGTCGAACTGGTCGGCCAGTTTGGTGCGCACCGTATGATAGCCGCGTTCGTTGTGAATCGCCTTGACGATCAGGTCGGATTGGCTGTCGTCGTGCAGGTCGAAGAACTTCATTTTGCGCATCAATGCGGGGCTTAAGAACTGGCGAATGAAGCTTTCGTCGCGATGGTTGGCCCAGCCTTCCTTCAGCACATTGACCCAATCGCCGCTGCCGGCGATGTCGGGCAGCCAGACCTTGTCCTCGTCCGTCGGGTTTTCGCAGACGCGCTTGATATCTTCCATCATGCCGAAGCCGAGCGCATAGGGATTGATGCCGCTATAGCCCGGATGGTCGAAATCGGGCTGGAACACCGCGCCGGTGTGGGATTGGAAGAATTCCATCATCGCGCCGTCATCCAGAAAGCCGGTCTGATGCAGGCGGTTCATCACATGGTAATGGACGAAGGTGGCGCAGCCCTCGTTCATCATCTTGGTCTGTTTCTGCGGGTAGAAATATTGCGCCACATGTCGGACGATGCGCAGAATCTCGCGCTGCCAAGTCTTCAGCAGCGGCGCCTTTTTCTCTAGGAAATAGAGGATGTTCTCCTCCGGCAGGCCGAGCAGCTCTCGGCGCTGGGATTCGGTGGTTGATCCTCTGGTGCGCGCGCTGGCGGGCACCGAACGCCACAGTTCGTTATAGGCGCGCTCCTGCTCCTCCCTCCGCTCGCGCGACCGCTGTTCCTCATCGCGCAGGCTGTGGGTTTTGCGGCGCGGATAGCGGTTCACGCCCTGGGGCATAAGCGCGTGGGCTGCGTCCAGCACTCGCTCGACTGCTTCTTCGCCATAGCGGTCCTCGCAGCGCGCGATATAGTCCTTGGCGAATTCCAGATAATCCAGAATGCCGTCGGCGTCGGTCCATTGCTTGAACAGATTGTTGTTCTTGAAGAAATGGTTGTGGCCGAAGGCGGCGTGGGCGGTGACCAGCGTCTGCATCATCATGGAATTCTCTTCCATCAGGTAAGCGATGCAGGGGTTTGAATTAATGACGATCTCGTAGGCCAGGTTGCGCAACCCGTGCCGGTACATCATCTCGTCGCGGGCAAAATGCTTGCCGAACGACCAGTGCTTATACATCAGCGGCATGCCGATCGAGGAATAGGCGTCGAGCATCTGCTCGAAGGTGATGACCTCGATCTGGTTGGGATAGATGTCGAGCTTCAGTTCGCCCAGCGCGATATCGCTGATCGCGTCATAGGCACGGCGCAACCCGTCGAAATCCCAATCCGGCTCGATTTTCCGGGGTGCGGCGGCGTCTTGCAGGCTGCTAGGTTTCATAGGCGGCCTTCTGGGTTTGGCCCTGTTCGCGGGAAAACAAGTCGCGGAAAACCGGGAAAATCTGGTTGCGCTCGCTGACCTTGCGCATGGCGATCTGCGAGCCCGACTTCACCAGATGGTCATAGGTGCGCCACAGGTCGGTATTCAGATCTCGCCCGCCCTCGTCATTGACCTCCAGATAGGCGAAATACTGGCAGATCGGCAGAATATTCTGCTTCAGCAGATTGGCGACCTTGCCGTTATCCATCGACACATTGTCGCCGTCGGAAGCCTGTGCCGCATAGATGTTCCACTGCTCGCGGGGGAAACGAGCAGCGACGACTTGCAGCATCTCCTCAAACGCCGTCGACACGACAGTGCCCCCGGTTTCGGTGCTGCTGAAAAAGGTTTCCTCGTCGACCTCTTTGGCGAGGTGGGTGTGGCGGATGAAGACAACCTCCACATTCTTGTAACGCCGGCCGAGGAAGAGATAGAGCAGTTTGTAGAAGCGCTTGGCCAGGTCCTTCATATGTTCGGTCATCGAACCGGACACATCCATCAGGCAGAACATGACCGCGCTGGTCACCGGTTGCGGCACCAGCTCGAAGCGGTTGTAGCGGACATCGACAGGGTCGATGAAGGGGATGCGCTTGCTGCGGCGGCGATGGTCTTGCAGCTTAACCACCAACTCATCGCGCCGGGCGATTTCGTCGGGCGTTTCGGCCTCGGCCAGACCGGCGATCTCGGCTTCGAAGGCCTCCAGATCGGCCGGACGCGGGCGTTTGAGCGCTATCCGCCGTGACAGGCTGTTCTTCATTGTGCGTTTGAGATTGAGGTTCGAGACCGATCCGCTGACCGAATGGCCGGCGCGCACCGGCGTAAAGCTGTCGGACGCCTTCATCTGCTTGCGCAGCATGTCGGGCAGTTCCAGATCGTCGAAGAAAATGTCCAGGAATTCCTCCTGAGACAAAGCGAACTGAAATGCGTCCTGGCCGTCGCCGTCTTCGGCCCCTTGGGAACCGCGGCCGCCCGCGCCGCCGCCGTCCGGTCGCTTGATCCGGTCGCCTTCCTCGAACTGCTTGTTGCCGGGCAGGACATGATCTCGCGCACCCTGGTGTCCCGAATGGCGGATCTGTGGTTCGCGCAGCCGATCGGCCTTAACCCAGACCTTATCCTCGCCGCCCATGTCGGTAACGCTGCGCTCGCCGGTCGCTTTGCGGACCGCTTCGGTCAGCTCCTTTCGTGCGCGGTTGATGAACCGCCGGCGGTTGGAGAGGCTTTTGCCGCGAGGATTGAGACGTCTGTCGACAATGTTCATGGGTCTCTCGCTCTCGGTCACCCGGCCTGTTTGACGCGCATGTACCATTCGACCAGACGACGAACCTGCCGCTCGGTATAGCCGCGAGCGGTCATGCGCTCGAGGAACTCTGCATGCTTGCGCTCGGTCTCGACCTCTTTCTTGCTGCCGAAACTGATGATCGGCAGCAGGTCTTCGACCTGGCTGAACATNNCGGAAGTCCTTGGGGTTGGCGATCCCGGCGGGCTTTTCGATCTTGGTCAGTTCCTGGTTCAGCAGTTCGCGGTCCAGCATCTGGCCAGTATCGGGGTCCTTGAAGTCCTGATTCTCGATCCAGGCATCGGCATAATCAACATAGCGGTCGAATAGATTCTGGCCGTAGTCGTTATAGGATTCGAGATAGGCCTTCTGGATTTCATTGCCGATGAATTCGGCATAGCGGGGGGCCAGCGTGCCTTTGATGAAGTCGAGATATTGCTTTTCGATTTCTTCGCCGAATTGTTCGCGCCGGATCGCCTGTTCCAAAACCCACATCAGATGAACTGGGTCGGCGCCCACCTCAACCGTGTCGTAATTGAAGGTGGCCGACAGAACCTTGAAGGCAAAGCGGGTCGAGATTCCGTCCATACCCTCATCGACGCCGGCGCTGTCGCGATATTCCTGCATCGACTTGGCGTTGGGTTCGGTCTCTTTCAGGTTTTCGCCGTCATAGACCCTGAGCTTTGAATAAAGGTTCGAGTTGGGGTGCGGCCGAAGGCGCGACAGAACCGCAAAGCGGGCCAGCATCTCCAAGGTCGCCGGGGCGCAAGGCGCTGTCGCCAGTTCGCTCGAGCGGATCAGCTTTTCATAGATTTTCTGCTCTTCGGTCACCCGCAGGCAGTAGGGGACCTTGACCACGCAGATTCGGTCGATGAAGGCTTCGTTATTCTTGTTATGCTTAAATGATTGCCATTCCGCCTCGTTCGAGTGCGCAAGAATGATGCCGTTGAATGGTATGGCGCCGATGTTTTCGGTGCCCGCATAGTTGCTTTCTTGGGTTGCAGTCAGCAGCGGATGCAGGATCTTGATCGGCGCTTTGAACATTTCGACGAACTCAAGCAACCCCTGCGTTGCCCGGTTGAGGCCGCCCGAATAGCTGTAAGCGTCGGTATCGTTCTGGCTGTAAAGCTCCAGCATCCGGATATCGACCTTACCAACCAGGGTCGAGATATCCTGGTTGTTTTCGTCGCCCGGTTCGGTTTTGGCGACGCCGATCTGGCGCAGCCGGGACGGGAAGAGCTTAACGACGGTGAACTTGGAAATGTCACCGTGAAACTCGTCCAGCCGCTTGATCGCCCAGGGTGACATCAGGCCGGTCAACCGGCGTTGCGGGATATTGAACTGTTCCTCGATCTCGGGGCCCATATGATCCGGATCGAAGAGGCCCAGCGGGCTTTCGAAGACCGGGCTCATCTGGTTTCCGGCCTTCAGAACATAGATGGGCTGCCGTTCCATGAGCAGCTTCAGCCGCTCGGCGATGGAGGATTTGCCGCCGCCGACTGGGCCTAAGAGATAAAGTATCTGTTTGCGCTCTTCCAATCCTTGTGCGGAATAACGAAAGAAATTGACGATGCGCTCAACCGTATCTTCCATGCCGAAAAATTCAGCAAAAGCCGGATAAACTTTAATCGTTCTGTTCATGAAGATCCGGCCGAGACGGGCGTCTTTGGCGGTATCGATGATCTGGGGTTCGCCGATCGCGGCGACCATCCGCTCTGCCGCTGAGGCATAGGCCATCGGATCTGTTCGGCATAACTCGAGATACTCGAGCAGGGGCATTTCTTGCTGTCGCTGGCTCTCGTATGACTGCATCGAACGAGAAAAAAGCTGATCGATCACGCCCATCTGCTCCTCCTATCTCACCGTGTTCAGTCCTCTTGGCATCGCATCTTGTCTTAGACGGCCGGATAGACGGGCCGCTTGTTGGTCGGTCTCCCTGTGGAATTAAGCAAGGTTCGTGCCAATCGTTCCTGGATCAATGAATTGATCGCATGGGCGCGTGTCCCCGGTTCGGCCGGGACGTTCAATCGAGCCTTGTCTCGACGCCTTAAACAACGTGGGAGTCATGTAGATCGCCCCGCTAGTCTAAGAAAATGGCACCTGTGAGTCGTCACCACGACTCGCATACTTGATATATAGTATAGGTGAGGCCGAATGATGGCCAAATTGCGAAATATATTCGGCTAAAAATAGCGAATTAGACGCTGCGGTCACATGCCGCGCGACCTGCTTATGCTTGTTAAGGCGCTAGGCTTGTCTAGCGCGACTCTCGCGCTATCTTGTTCGTCCAATTCATCAAATTACTTGATTCAGCATTTATCTGAAGAGGGCGGAAATCGAGTTCCGGGTCGTGTCGTTGCGTCTTAGTCGACGGACAGAAGTCCGTTAGCCTTTAGATCGCGTTCGATCTCGCCCAACACGGCAGGGTCTTCGATCGTGGCCGGCATGCCATAGGGCTCTCCGGTCAGGATTTTGACGATCGTGCCGCGAAGGATTTTGCCCGAGCGTGTCTTGGGCAGGCGCGAGACGACGATCGCGGCCTTGAAGGCGACGACAGCGCCCATCGTGTCGCGTACCCGCTTCACGATCTCGGCGACGATTTCGGCCGGCGGGCGGTTAATACCGGCCTTCAGCACCAGGAAACCCAAAGGTGCCTGACCTTTCAGACTGTCGGGCATACCGACGACCGCGCATTCGGCGATGTCGGGATGTCCGGCGATGACCTCCTCGATCGCACCTGTCGAAAGGCGATGGCCGGCGACGTTAATGACGTCGTCGGTGCGGGTCATAATATGGAGATAGCCGTCTTCATCGATGAAGCCTGCATCGCCGGTGCTGTAATAGCCGGGGAAGGCGTCGAGATAGGCCTTATGATAGCGCTCCGGCGCGTTCCACAGCGTACTGGCCGCGCCGGGCGGCAGCGGCAGCTTGCAGACGATGGCGCCGGTCTGTCCGGGCTCGACCGGCAGCCCTGTCGGGTCCAGCGCCTGAACATGCCAGCCGGGGATCGGCTTGGTCGCAGAGCCGTATTTGACTGGGAAACTTTCTATGCCCAGCGGGTTGGCGGCGATCGGCCAGCCGGTTTCGGTCTGCCACCAATTATCGACGATCGGCCGCTTCAGCGTGTCCTCGCACCAGGCGAGCGTTGCCGGGTCGCAGCGTTCACCCGCCAGAAACAGCGCCCGCAGCGAGGAGATGTCGCGCTGCGCCAGATGCTTGGCCTCGGAATCTTCGCGCCGGATCGCGCGGATCGCCGTAGGGGCGGTGAACATGGTCGTGACCTTATGGTCTTCGATCACCCGCCAGAAGGCGCCGGCGTCGGGCGTGCCGACCGGCTTGCCCTCATACAGAATAGTGGTGCAGCCGGCGATCAGCGGGCCATAGACGATATAGGAATGGCCGACGACCCAGCCGATGTCGGACGCCGCCCAGAAGGTTTCGCCGGCATGGGTATCGAAGATATGGCGCATCGACCAGGCCATGGCGACCAAGTGCCCGCCGGAGGGGCGGACAATGCCTTTTGGCTGACCAGTCGTGCCGGAGGTGTAGAGAATATAGAGCGGGTCTGTTGCGGCGACAGGCACGCAATCCGCCGGCTTTGCGGTCGCCATGACGTCGTTCCAGTCATGGTCGCGCCCGGGCTTGAGCTCTGCCTTGCAGGCTTCGCGCTGAACGACGATGCAGGTCTTCGGCACACCGCCGGCGATCTCGATCGCGGCTTCAACAACCGGCATATAGGGGATGATGCGTCCCGGCTCGATCCCGCATGAGGCGGCGACGATCAGCTTTGGGCTGGCGTCGATGATGCGGGTGGCGATTTCGCGCGCGGCAAAGCCGCCGAACACGACTGAATGGACCGCGCCGATGCGCGCACAGGCCAGCATGGCGACGATAGCCTCAGGGATCACCGGCATATAGATCAGGACGCGGTCGCCCTTTTCGACGCCTTGTTCGCGTAGCGCCCCGGCGAAGCGCGCGACCTGATCCAGCATTTCGCGGTAGGTCAGTTTCCGCAGGCTGCTCGTCAGCGGGCTGTCATAGATGAGGGCAAGCTGGTCACCGCGCCCGTCGCGCACATGGCGGTCAAGCGCGTTCCAGCAGGTATTGGCCTCGGCGCCCGCGAACCATTCCCAGCGGCCATGCTCGTCGGCCGACAGAACCGAATCCCAGCCGCGACTCCATTCCACGGCCTGCGCCGCTTCAGCCCAAAAAGTCTCCGGTTCGGACAAGGATTGCCGGTGCAGCGTATCGTATGGGCCTGTCACAAAATTCCTCCCGTTGCCCCGATGCTTGAGGGCAATTCAAGTGCTGATTTTGGCGGCAAGGCTTTACACTGACAAGGACCTTGGCCGCTTCGGCGCTTCCACCTAATGTCGCGGCATGAAAGTCAGCGACGCTATTGCACAGCGCGTTTCGGTACGCGCCTTCAAGCCCGACCCGGTTCCCGGATCGACTGTCCGCGAGATATTGGAGGCGGCCAGCCATTCGCCCTCGGGCGGCAATCTGCAGCCCTGGAAGGTTTATGCCCTGGCAGGCCAGCCGCTGGCGGAGTTCAAGGCGATCATCGCCGCGAAACTGGCCGCGGGCGAGAGCGAGACGCCGGAATATGACGTCTATCCACACAGCCTATGGGAGCCGTTCAAGAAGCGACGCTTCGAAACCGGGGCGCAACGCTATGCGGCGCTGGGAGTATACAACAAGGACAAGGCCGCGCTGAAGGAATTGGGGGAGCGCAATTATCGCTTTTTCGGCGCGCCGGTCGGGCTGTTTTTCTGCCTGGACCGCAGGCTGGGTCCGCCGCAATGGTCCGACATGGGCATGTATCTTCTGTCGGTCATGCTGCTGGCGGTTGAGCGCGGACTGGACACCTGCCCGCAGGAGAGCTGGTCGAATTGGCCGGTCAGCGTCCGCGCCTTTTTGAACCTGCCGGACGACATCATGCTGTTCGCCGGCATGTCGCTGGGCTATCGCGATCCGGATCATCCGCTGAATGCGATTCGCACCGTACGCGAGCCGTTCGATGCATTCGCGCAAATGCGGGGATTCTGAGTAGACGCAATAAGGCCGTCGGGCCAAAAGGGGAGGGATCATGCGGGACCGGCCGCTGACGCGACAGGGTAATATCTGGGAAATCCGCGAAGCGGCGCGACGCCGCCTACCGTCGCCGCTGTTCGATTTCATGGAGGGCGGGGCGGAAGACGAATGGACGTTGAAACGCAATGTTTCGGCCTATGACCGTTGGAACCTGCTGCCGCGCACGCTGGTCGATGTCGCAAAGATAGACACGACGACCAGCTTTCTGGGCCACAAGATCGATTGGCCGGTGATGCTGGGGCCGACAGGCATGTCGCGGGTGTTCCACAATGACGGCGAGTTGGCGATCGCGCGGGCGGCGGCCAAGGCCGGCACGATCTATACGCTGTCGACCATGTCGTCCTTCAGCATGGAGGAGGTGGCGGCGGCGACGCCGGCGCCCAAGTGGTTCCAGGTCTATTGTTTTCGCGATCGGGAATTGACGCGCGAATTCCTGAGCCGGGCCAAGGCGGCGGGCTATACCGGCCTTGTCGTCACGGTCGATGTGCCGGTCCCGGCCAATCGCGAGCGCGACCGTCGTTCCGGCATGACGATACCGCCTAAGCTGACGCTGAGCAGCATGACCAAGTTCGCTCAGCGGCCAGGATGGGTGATCGATTATCTGACCAGCAAACCGCCGATCCTGGCGAATGTCGTCCATAAGACGACAACAGGTTCGGTCGGCGCGACCTCACTCACCAACTATATCCACAATCAGTTCGATCCCAGCGTGACCTGGAAGGAAGTCGAATGGATGGTGGGGGAATGGAAAGGGCCGCTGATCATCAAGGGCATTCTGCATCCGGACGATGCCAGGAACGCCCATGCCATCGGCGCCAAGTCCGTCATCATCTCCAACCACGGCGGCCGGCAGCTGGATGCCGCGTCCAGCAGTCTGGACGCGCTGCCTCGGATAGCCGATGCGGTCGGCAACGACATCGAGCTGCTGCTTGACGGGGGCATTCGCCGCGGCACCCATGTGCTGAAAGCGTTGGCTCTGGGCGCCAAAGCCTGCCTGATCGGACGGGCCTATCTCTATGGCCTATGCGCGGGCGGTGAGGCCGGTGTCGGTCGGTCGCTGGCCGTTCTGCGGCAGGAGATTGCGCGCGACATGGCGTTGATCGGGGCGCAGACGATCGACGGCATAACGAAGGATAAGGTCGGCCGGGTCGATTAGGGACTAATCCCGCCGCGGCGTTTATTGATCGTTAATAAGGCTACATTCCACCGAGGACCGGTTGGGAACCACCAGCTTGGGTACCAATACGTAAACCGTTCACTTAATTCCTAGGCTCGCGCCTAAGCGAATTGCACGCTGACTTTGTCAGCAAATGACTCAGTTTTGGTGGGTAAACCACAAACAGACCGCCCGTCAGGAGATTGAGGGCCAATATCTTTGGTCTCCCAAGACCAACAGCAATGGCGCGCGCAACGAGTTCTATAACAATATGCGCCGCGCAAACCCTGGCGACATCGTTTTTTCCTATGCCGACGGAAAGATCAGCAATATCGGTCGCGTGATCGAGTTCGCTTTCACCGCGCCCAAACCTGAGGAATTCGGAGAGACGGGAGCCTATTGGAACAAGGAAGGCTGGTTGTTGCCGGTATTCTGGACGCCACTCGCCGTCCCGGTATGGCCTAAGGACATGATAGGGCGTTTGGGTCCGCTACTGCCGAAGAGCTATTCCCCGATTCGACCGTTCCGGCCGCTTTCCGGGAATTTCAACAAACTTTCAACCCTTTCCCGGATACGTTCGTCCACCGAAATTGCGGCTTGCGGATTATGGGTTTCGATATAGTCAAAAATCTGCTCGCGGTCCGACCGCGCGGAGATTGACCACTCGAGCCTCATTCAGAGCTTGCTTCGATCTTCCGGAGTGTCCCTGCACGCTTCCTGGCAAAGTGAGCTTCGACATCGGCGTGGGGAATCGCCGGGCGCGGATCGTCCAGCGCTTCCTGCACTTTAGTGCGGAACCACAAATCATGTGCCGCCGGATCGCCTGTCAGGGTGAATGGTAAAGCACCTTCGTTCGCTGTGCGGGTTAGTAATATGCGCACCGCATCCGAGAGAGTGAGGCCCATTTTTTCCAGAACGGCGGAAGCGCGATCCTTTACAGCTGAGTCGATGCGAGTCTGCACCAAAGCGTTTGAGGCCATTGCTTGTCTCCCTACTAATGCCGCTAGATGTAATGCATTCGAATGACAATTTCTACGACGACATTATCGAACCCTCTTGTATCTTGGCGTATACCCAGGTAACCGTACGGTTAGCAAACTGAAAGCCGGGAAACGTTCAATGGATGTGTTCGTGATCGGGCAGGCGGTGCACAAACCGGCCGCGCGCATCGGGGATAAGAGGCTGGAGGAGTTGGTGTTCGACACCACCCATGCCGCACTCGCCGATGCTGGGGTCAAGCGTGCGCAGATAGACCATGTGACCATCGCCGGCTGCGATGAGCTGGACGGGCGCAGCATCTCCTCGATGCTGCTGGCGGCGCCGGCGGGCGCGCAGTTGCGCGACGAAATGAAATGCACCGATAGCGGCCTGACGGGCCTGTGCCTGGAGGCGATGCGCCTGGAGGCGGAGATTTTCGATCTCGGTCTTCTGGTCAGCTGGAGCAAACCCTCGACCGCGCCGCTGGAAGATGTCATGCGGATGCGCTGCGAGCCTTTCTATACGCGTCCAGTCGGCCTCAATATGGCGATCACCGACGGGCTGTTCGCCCAGGCCGCGGGCGCAAAATACGGTTTCGACGAATTCGACGCGGATGAGGCCGTGCTCGACAGCTATCGCCGAGCCGGGCGCAACCCGCGCGGCATGGGCCATGCCGTGCCGCATGTCGAGGCAATCGCGACCTCCCCCTATGTCGCCACGCCGCTGCGCCAGGCGCACCAGGCCCCAATCACCGACGGAGCGGTCGCGATGGTCGTGGCCTCGGCGCGCTGGCTAAAAAGCAATCCGCGGGCAAAGCCGCTCGCCCGTGTATCTGGGATCGGCTGGCGCAATGAGGAATATGATCTGGGCGCCGACCGGCTGGCTGGGCTGAGCGGATTTCGCGCCACTCTGGACGATGCGCTGAAGATGGCGGGCGTCAAAAGCACGGCCGATCTGGACCTGCTGGAGCTGGACAGCCAGACCGGCTTTCACGAGCTGGCCTATCGCGCGGTTCTGAACGGACATGCGCCCAAGGCGATCTCGACCTCGGGCGGGGCTTTTGCCCAGAACCCGTATTTCTGCACCGGGCTGATCAATGCCGCCGAGGCGATATTGCAGCTGTCGGATCAGGCAGGGCCGATCCAGATACCGGGGGCAAAGCGGGCGGTCGCCCATGGCAGCCACGGTTTCGCCCAGCAGGGCAATGTCGCCGTCGTGTTGGAGCGAGTCTGATGGCAAAGGATATCGTTGCGGTCATAGGCGCGGCCCAGACCAAATTCAAAACTCATTATGCCGACAAGACCTATATCGAGCTGGCACAGGACGCCGCCAAGCTGGCGATGGACGAAGCCGGGGTGACGCCGGACGAGATCGATGCGGTCGTCTTTTCGATGGCGCCCACCCAGTTCATGGGGGTCAATGATTGCGATCGCTGGGCGACCAGCCATGTCTGGGGCGCAGGCAAGCCCTATATGCGCATCCATGCCGGGGGCGCCACCGGCGGCTCGGCGCTGCAGGCGGGCTATGTCCATATCGCCTCGGGCGTCTATCGCACGGTACTGGTGGTGGGCGCCGACCGGGTCGCGGAAACGCCGGACGCGCAACATATTTTGAACCTGATCTGGGACCGGTTCTATGAGCATGATTTTGCTCTGAACACGGTCACCATGACCGCGCTGGCGGCGCAGCGTTACATGGCCCGCTATGGCGCGACAGAGGAACAGTTCGCCCGGGTCGTGGTGCGCGGCCGCAAGAATGCGATGGGCAACCCTTACGCCCATTTGAAGGGCGCAATCACCGTCGACGACGTGATGAACTCGCCGCGCGTCGCCTATCCCTATAAGCGGTTCGATATCTGCCCGCGATCCTCCGGCGCGGCGGCGGTGGTGCTCTCCAATCTCGACGTCGCCAAGCAGAAATGCGCCCGGCCGGCCTTCGTCAACGGGGTCAGCGCCATTACCCATTCGGTCTTCATGGGCGACCGCATGGGCGTCTATTCCGAGACCGAGTTCGCCGACCATGACGGCGAGCATATCGCGGCCTATGAGGCCTATCGCCAGGCGGGTATCACCGACCCGGCGAGCCAGATCCAGGTTGCCGAGCTTTACGACCCGTTCAGCACTTTCCAGTTCCCGATTGTCGAGGGCTTGGGGTTTTGCGGCCGGGGACGTGCCGCGGCGATCAGCGACGAGGGCGGCTGGGACATGGTGGGCGGACAGGTGGCGGTCAATCCGTCGGGTGGCACGCTCTGCACAAACCCGATCGGGGTTACCGGCCTGGTCCGCATCGTCGATGCTGCCAACCAGATCATGGGAAAGGCCGGGCAAAACCAGCTGCCGGGCGTCCATAACGCGGTTGCCACTGCTGCCGGCGGATCGACCCAATTCTTCACTGTCACAATGCTGGGCGACGATCATGTCGCCCCCAGGACGAATGTCTAAATGGGAAATGTCCAATGAGCGCAGCTGCAGCAATCGACGATGTCATCCACGGCGAATGGCATGTTCGCTATAACTATTCCGTCGGCAAGGTCGCCGGCCATTTTTTCGAGGGATTGAAGCAGAAGAAGATATTGGCGAGCTTTGCCCCCAGTTCCGGTATCGCCTATCTGCCGCCGCGCGCCTATTGCGAGCGTTCGTTCGAGCCCTGCGACGGCTGGGTGGAGGCCGGGCATCAGGGGATTATCGAGGCGGCGACCATCGTGACCGCAGCCTTCGAGAATCTGCCGCCGCCGCCCTATGCCATCGCCTATGTGCGGCTGGACAATGTCTCGACCGCCCTGGTCAATTTCGTGCGCGGGTTGGATCTTTCCGACGTTCCGGCCGCCGCGTCCAAGCTGAAGCCAGGAACCAAGGTCAAGGTCGTGTTCAAGGACACACCGGAAGGCCGGATCACCGATTTTCATTACGAACTGGCAGAATAGGGCCGTTTCATGAATTTCCTGCTCGACGACGATCAGAAAAAGCTCCAGTCCACGGTCGAGGAGTTTGCGCGCGAGCGGATCGCCCCGGTTGCCGAGAAACTGGACCGCGACGGCGTGTTTCCGACCAGCCTGTTCCATGAGCTGGCCGATATCGGCGTCACCTCCATCCCCTTCAGTGAGGAATGGGGCGGCATGGGGCTGGGCACCTTCGAGATGGTGCTGGCGCTGGAGCAGATCGCCCGCGTCGATCAGTCTTTGGCGGTTTCGACCATGGTCAGCGTCGCCACCGGCCTGACGCTGGGCCGGTTCGGCAGCGACGCGCAGAAGCAGAAATATCTGCCCGACATCGTCGCCGGAAAGAAGATCTGCGCCATAGCCGGGACCGAACCCAATGCCGGGTCTGATACGGCGGGTTTTACCACCCGCGGCCGGCTGGTCGACGGCATATGGCGGATCAACGGCGAAAAAGCCTATATCACCAATGCCGGGACGGATATTTCGTCATTTGCGCTGGTTCTGGTGGTCACCAGCCCGCCCGAGGCGCCCAAGAAGAGCTTCAGCCTGTTCCTGGTCCCCAACGGGACCCGCGGCTACAAGCCGGGCGAGAAATACCGCAAGATGGGCTGGCGCTCTTCCGACACGCGGCCGCTCTATTTCGACGATTGCGAACTTGGCCCCGACAATGTGGTGGGCGAGGTCGATAAGGGCCGGTTGCTGTTGCACAAGGGCTATCAGCAGGCGCGGGTGTTCCTCTCGACCTGCTCGCTGGGCCTGGCCCAGGGCAGTCTCGACCTGGCAGTGTCCTATGCGAAGGAGCGCAGGGCCTTCGGCGGTTCGATCGGCAAGCTGCAACTGATCCAGAAGATGATCGCCGACATGGCGGTCAAGGTCGAGACGGCGCGGATGGTGGTCTATAAGGCAGCCTGGCTGTCGGACCAGGGGCTGGCGACCGGCAAGGACTTGGCCATCGCCAAGTACTATGCCACCGAAATCGGCAGCGAATGCGCCAATCTAGCGATTCAGGTGCATGGCGGCTGGGGCTTCATGGACGACTGCCCGGCATCGCGTTATCTGCGCGACAACCGGGTTTGCACCATCGGCGACGGATCAAGCCAGATCCAGACCCTACTGATCGCCCGCGAACTGGGCCTGGACGTGTCCTTTGCCTGAGGTCTTCCAGGGCGACGCGGTCACGCTGAGCTGGCCGATGGCGGGAATCGCTCTGGCGACCATGACCCGCGCCAAGGCGATGAACACACTGACGCTGGAGCTGATCGGCGAGATGGGGCGCGTGCTGGACATTTGCATGGCGGAAAAGGCCCGCGCTTTGGTCATCACCGGCAGTGGCCGCGCCTTTTGCTGCGGCGCGCATCTGGTCTATTTCACCGACCCCAATTCCCCGATCGGCAAATCGAACTTCGACCTGCGTGATAACTATCTGGCGCATATCGCTGCTTTATATGATAAATTCGAGACAATGGCCTTTCCGATCATCGCAGCGATCAACGGCTTTGCGCTGGGCGGTGGCTGCGAGATGGCGATCTCGGCCGATTTCCGGGTGATGTCGAACACGGCTAAGATCGGCGTGCCGGAGGTAAAGCTGGGCGCCATGCCGGGCGCCGGCGGCGTGCAGAAGCTGGGCCGCCATATCGGGCGCAGCCGGGCGATCGAATGGGTTCTGACCGGCAAGCATTACACGGCCGAAGAGGCGGAGCGCGCCGGGCTGATCTATGAAATCGCCCAGCCGGGCGACCTGCTGCCCGCGGCCTATGACTTGGCATTGAAGCTGAGGGCGATGAGCCCGCTGGCGATCGCCCAGGGCAAGGCCTCGGTCTATGTCAGTGAGGATGTCGATGTGGCGACCGCGCGGCGTTACGGGCTGGAATCGCTGTCGATGCTGATCAATTCGCCCGACTGGGTCGAAGGGATGGCTGCTTTCAAGGAGAAGCGCGATCCGAAGTTCTGACCGATGACCGCCTGGAGCGCCGTTGTTCCCAGCCGGGATGAGTTGCATGAGGCCAAGCGGGTGGCGCTGCTGCGCGAGGCGGCGAGCGCCTTTACGCGCAAGGGGTTCCATGCGGCATCGCTGGACGATATCGCGCAGAAGCTGGGCGTCACCAAGGCCGCGCTCTATCACTATTTTCCGAGCAAGCATGCGCTGCTGCGCGAATGTTTCGCTCGGGCGCTGGAGGTCGGCTTTCAAGGGTTGGCGCGGGCCAGGGCGCAAGGCGGCAGCGGGCGGGAAAAGCTCAACAACACGTTGCGGTTCTATCTGCATGAGATGATCGACGAGCTGTCGTGCTGCGTCGTACTGACAGAAGAAAATGCTTTGTTACCAGATGATTATGTGGACCTTCTTAAAGTCCGTGACAGGTTCGAGCGGGCTTTGCGCGACCTGATCCGCGAGGGGATCGCCGACGGCAGCATCGTGCCGTGCGACCCGAAGCTTGCGGTCTTTACGATTCTGGGCGCAATTCATTGGGTGTCGAAATGGTTTAACCAATCCGGCGCCTGGTCGGCCGACGCGGTCAGCACCGCATTGACCGACCTGCTGGACCGCATGGTCAGCGCCACGCCGGTGGCCGCGCTACCGACCGATATCAGGACCGCCACATGAGCGGGGCGGCCGTCGCCATCCCGCGCATCCGCGAGATTGTCGGCGAGCGGATCACTCAGTCGATGGCGGTGCGCCAGCATCATGGCGTCGATACCAGCTGGCACCCGCCGCACCCGCCCGAGGCCGTGATCTTCGCCCATTCGACTGAGGAGGTCTCCCGCATCGTCCGCATCTGCGACGAGACCGAGACGCCGGTCATCGCCTATGGCGCGGGCAGCTCGGTCGAGGGCCATGTGGGCGCGCTGAACGGCGGAATCTGCATCGATATTAGCGAGATGAACCGGATCGTCGCCGTCCATGCCGAGGATATGGATGTGACGGTCGAGCCTGGCGTCACCCGCAAGCAGCTCAACACCTACCTGCGCGACACCGGCCTGTTCTTCCCGATCGACCCCGGCGCCGATGCCTCGATCGGCGGGATGGCGGCGACGCGGGCGTCGGGCACCAACGCCGTGCGCTATGGCACGATGCGGGAGAATGTGCTGGCTCTGACGGTGGTGTTGCCCAATGGCGACGTCATTCATACAGGAGGACGGGCGCGCAAATCCTCCGCCGGATACGACCTGACCCGGCTGTTCGTCGGCTCGGCCGGCACGCTCGGCATCTTCACCGAGGTGACGGTCCGCCTGCACGGCATCCCTGAGGCGGTGTCGTCCGCTACCTGCGCCTTCGCCACGGTCGAGGGCGCGGTCGATACGGTGATCCAGACCATTCAGTCCGGCATCCCGATCGCCCGGATCGAGTTCTTGGACGATGTCCAGATGGATGCGCTGAACCGCTATTCCAAATTCAACTATCCGCTGCTGCCGACTTTGTTCCTGGAGTTCCACGGCACCAAGGCCGGCGTCGCCGAGCAGGCGGAGATGGTGCAGGCCATCGCCGGCGAGAATGGCGGCGAGAATTTCGCCTGGGCGACCGAGGCGGAGGAACGGACGCGTCTGTGGCAGGCGCGGCACGACGCGCTTTGGGCCGACCTGGCGCTGCGCCCCGGCTCCCAGGCCTTTCCCACCGATGTCTGCGTCCCGATCTCCCGACTGGCCGAATGTATCCGCGAGACGCGCAAGGACCTGTCGGCCAGTTCGCTGATTGCGCCCATGGTCGGCCATGTCGGCGACGGGAATTTCCACGTCGTCATGCTGGTCGACCGCGACCGGCCGGAGGAGATCGAGGAGGCGCGGCGGCTCAACGACAGGATGGTGATGCGGGCGCTGGCCATGGGCGGCACCTGCACCGGGGAGACCGGCGTCGGCATCGGCAAGAAGAAATTCATCCGCGCCGAACATGGCGCCGCGGTCGACACCATGTGGCTGATCAAGCGGGCGATCGACCCGAAGAACCTTATGAATCCCGGCAAGGTGCTCCCGGAATGAACGGTAAAGGCGCGACAGCTTTGCTGTCCTATATCACTCTGGCGGTAAAGGCGCTATAAAATGCATCATACACAAGAAGATTGCGGGCGAGCCGCAATATGGGCCAGCAGAATGAGCCGCCGAACGGGAGAAGATTGACTGTGGGTCCGAAATCGATCTCGCTGGACGACAAATATACGGCGCTGACCGGGCGGGTTTACCTGACCGGAATTCAGGCGCTGGTGCGGCTGCCAATCAGCCAGCATTTGCGCGACCAGGCGGCCGGGCTGAACACGGCGGGATATGTCTCCGGCTATCGCGGGTCGCCGCTGTCCGGTTACGACACGGAGCTGTTCAAGGCGAAGAAGATCCTGGAGCCCAACAACATCTTCTTCGACCCGGGCCTGAATGAGGAGCTGGGGGCGACGGCGGTTTGGGGCTCGCAGCAGGCGGGTATGTTCGGCAAGCCCAAGTTCGACGGCGTGCACAGCATTTGGTACGGCAAGAACCCGGGGCTCGACCGCAGCGGCGACGCTCTGAAGCACGGAAATTTCAACGGCACGGCCAAGCACGGCGGTGTGCTGTGCGTGGTCGGTGACGACCATGCCGCCAAATCCGCGACCATGCCCAACCAGGGCGAATTCGCCTTCATGTCGGCGCTGATGCCGGTTCTGTACCCCAGCAATGTGCAGGAAGTGATCGATTTCGGCCTCTATGGCTGGGCGATGTCGCGCTTTTCCGGTTGCTGGATCGGCTTCAAGGTTCTGCCGCAGTTGATGGATGCCTCGGCATCGGTTTCGATCGACCTGGAGCGCGTGCCGCTGGTTGTGCCAGACTTCGCCTTTCCGCCGGGCGGCGTGCATATCCGCTGGCCAGACGACCGGTTCAGCCCTGAGGCGCGGCTGCTGGATTTCAAGCTGCCCGCGGCACAGGCCTTTGCCCGCGCCAACAAGATTGACCGGGTCACCTTCGGCCAGGGCAAGCGGTTCGGTATCGTGACCGCCGGCAAATCGTTCCACGATGTGGGGCAGGCGCTGGAAGAACTGGGCATCGACGAGCGCCGGGCCAATCAGCTGGGCATTTCGGTTCTGAAGCTGGGGCTGACCTGGCCGATCGACCCGGTGGGGGCCAGGGAATTCTGCGACGGCCGCGAGGAAATTCTGGTCGTCGAGGAAAAGCAGCCGATCATCCAGGATCAGCTGCGCACGCTGCTGTATCACATGCCCGAATCCCGCCGCCCGCGCGTCGTCGGCCAGACCGACGAGCAGGGCCGGCCGGTCTTGAGCTCAAAGATGGATCTCGACCCGCTGGAGGTGGCGCAGGCCATCGCGCGGAGGCTGCTGAATCTTGCGCCCGATACGGAGCTCGCCAACAGGCTGGCGGCGCTGGACGCACAGGCGGCCCAGCCCGGCTGGACCAAGACCAAGATGCAGCGGGTTCCCTATTTCTGCTCCGGCTGCCCGCACAGCTCATCCATCCCCCGCCCGATGGACAGCCGCGAGATGGCCGGCATCGGCTGTCACTGGATGGCGATGTACCATGACGAGTTCGACCTTGAGCCTTCGACCCAGATGGGCGGCGAGGGGGCGAACTGGGTGGGCCAGGCGCATTTCACCGAGACGGAGCATGTCTTCCAGAATTTGGGCGACGGCACCTATTACCATTCCGGCTATCTGGCGATCCGCTGGGCGATCGCCTCCAATGTCTCGATCACCTACAAGATTCTTTACAACGACGCCTCGGCGATGACAGGCGGCCAGCCGGTCGAGGGCCACCCGACCGTGCCGATGATCACCAACCAGCTGCATGGCGAGGGCGTGCGCCGGATCGCGGTCGTCTCAGACGAGCCGGAGAAATATCCGTCCGACATCGGCTTCGCGCCGGGCACCACCGTGCATCACCGCGACGAGATGGAGGCACTGCAGATAGAGCTTCGCGGCTATAAGGGCGTGTCTGTCCTGATCTATGACCAGACCTGCGCCGCGGAGAAGCGCCGCCGCCGCAAGCGCGGCAAGTTGCCGGACCCGCCGACGCGGCTGTTCATCAACGACCTGGTCTGCGAAGGCTGCGGCGATTGCAGCGTGCAGTCGAACTGCATCTCGGTTGAGCCGTTGGAGACCGATTTCGGCCGCAAGCGCCATATCAACCAATCCAGCTGCAACAAGGATTATTCCTGTAAATCGGGTTTCTGCCCCAGCTTTGTGACCGTCGAGGGCGCGAAGCTGAAAAAGCATAAGGCGCAGCAAAGCCCGGACGAGCTGGTGCGCGCACTGCCCGTTCCACAAGTTGCGCCCTTGGACAGGCCCTATAATCTGGTCGTCACCGGCATCGGCGGCACGGGCGTGATCACCATCGGCGCGCTGCTGGGCATGGCGGCCCATATCGAGGGCAAGGGCGCATCGGTGCTGGATTCGATCGGTCTGGCGCAGAAGAACGGGTCGGTTCTGTCCTATGTCCGCGTCGCCAAGACGCCGGAGGATTTGCACACCGCGCGCATTCCGCTGGGCAGCACCGATTGCCTGATCGCCTGCGACCTGGTGGTGGCCGCCGGGCCGGAAAGCATGGTGGCGCTAGCCAAGGGGCGCACCCGCGGCGTGGTCAACGGCAATGTGACGCCGACCGCGGCCTTCGTTCTGAACCCCGATGTCGACACCGACACCAGCGAGCTGTCGAACCGCCTGAACCGCACATTGGGCAAGGAGGCCTTGAGCTTTATCGACGCGCAGGAGCTTTCGACCCGCCTGCTGGGCGACGGCATCGGTCAGAATGTGATGCTGTTGGGCGCGGCCTATCAGATGGGCCTGCTGCCGGTGGGGCTGGAGGCTCTTATCCAAGCGATCGAAATCAACGGCGTGTCGATCCGCATGAACCGCGAGGCCTTCGCCTGGGGCCGTCTGGCGGCGCATGACCTGGCGATGGTGGAAAAGATCGCGGGCCTTCGCCCCGACCGCGCCGTGCCGGTCGCCGAAACGCTGGATGCGATGGTGACGCGCCGCGTCGCCTTCCTGAGCGATTACCAGAATGCGGCCTATGCCGAGCGTTACCGCGCCCTGGTGCGCGATGCCGAGACGGCGGAGGAGGAACGGGCGCCTGGCGTGGGCACTCTGTCCAAGGCGGTTGCGCGCTATGGCTTTAAGCTGATGGCCTATAAGGACGAATATGAGGTGGCGCGCCTGCACACCGACCCGGCCTTCATCGAAAAGCTGAAGGCCGAATTCGAGGAGGGCTTCACGCTCGCCTTTAACCTGGCCCCACCGATCATGGCGCGGCCCGACCCGGTGTCGGGTGAGCCGACGAAGCGCCGCTTCGGCCCCTGGATGATCCCGGTGTTCAAGTTGCTGCGCGCAATGCGAAAGCTGCGCGGCACGCCGTTCGACGTCTTCGGATATTTCCCCGAACGCAAGCTGGAGCGCGGCTTAATCGTCGAGTACGAGGCCCGCATGCGGGACATTTTCGCCCGCTTGGACCACAGCAACTACGACATAGCCGTCGAAATCGCCTCAATACCAGAGCATATCCGAGGATACGGCTACATCAAGCGCCGGCACATCGCCGAGGTGAAGCCGAAGGAGACGGAGCTGCTGGCGGCGTTCGAGACGGCTAGGCCGGAGGTTGTGGCGGCGGAGTAGCAACTGTCTTTAAGCGAT
>PLTD01000015.1 GCA_003165335.1 Rhodospirillales bacterium
TCAACACTCAAGTCAAATTGCGCCATTATGTTTACGTGGGCTTCGGCTCCGTATGGTTTGCGGAGTTCGGCCTTTATCACCGGTCTCTCGGAATTAAAAAAATGATTTCAATCGAGAGACAAGCGGATGCGAAATCGCGGATAGACGCGAATAAACCCTTTGCGTGCGTCCAAGTTGATTACCGCAGTTCTACACTAGCCATTCCCGATCTGGATTGGACGAAGCGGCAGTTCATCTGGCTGGATTACGATGACCCCATCAACATCGATATGTTGCTCGACGCCCGTTCTGTAGCCGCTCGCGCACGATCTGGGACAGTTTTCGCTATTTCTATGCAATGCCAGAAAGCGATCGAGGTAAGCGACGCGGAAGCGGACAAAGGTGGACCGACGGCGTTTGCGCGGTTTGTTGGAAGGTTTGGGGAGGAGCGTCTTGGAGCTGACTCTAGCGAAGCCGATCTCTTTGGCTGGCGGTTCGGAAGAATCTCGAGGCGGATAATATTGCAGGAAATCGAAGCTGCTCTCGTGGCTCGGAACGCGGGGGTGGAGGACGGCCAGAAGGTGTCTCTAGAACCAATTTGTTCCTTTGAATATGATGATGATACGAAGATGACCACGGTTGTTGCAGTGTTCGTGTGTAAAGATGAGGCACAACAAATGAGGGCGTGCCGATTCGAAGCTCTCGATTTTATCTCCGAAGCGGGAAAGCCGGTGCGCATACCCTTCCCGAAGATAACTCCGCGCGAGGTCCGCTTGATCGAACAGACTCTACCCTGGCCGCCCGGAGAAGCGAAGCAAATAGCCGCGATCCCACCGTCGGAGGCGGCCAGTTTTGCAAAATTTTACCGATACTGGCCGTCCTATGCAGTCCTGGAAGGCTAGCGAAAAGGCTATGCAGAAGTCGGAACTAAAGCGCGCGGTGGACAAAGAAGTTTATCAAGACCGGCTTTCGAGCGATTGGGAGCATGGCCCGAGGCAAACCGGCCGTTGGATGACGGTGAGTAGCCAAATGTCGCGGGCATTTGATTGGGGCTCCGCCCGTCCATTTCGAGTTGTTGTCGGCCCACCGGGAATCAATGCGTAATGGAAAAAGACAGCCTCATTGTGGATTTATTCACCGGCTGCGGAGGCTTTGCTCTTGGAGCCCGGGCGGCCGGCCTGAGCCCAACGCTGGCGTTCGATAACGACGCGATCCTGACCTCCTCCCACTCAATCAATCACCCAAATACCAAATTGGTGCTGGCCGACCTGTCGAAAGTCGATGGCTCGGATATCCGACGCGAAGTTGGCGGGGAAATCGTTGGTGTGTTCGGCGGCCCGCCCTGTCAGGCGTTCAGCGACATCGGTCATCGAAACGAACTCGATCCCAGACGTTCTCTTCTCGGCCACTTCTTTCGTCTTGTCGCCGAAATCGCACCCGCGTTTTTCGTGATGGAGAACGTCAAGGGGCTGGGATATGCGCCGGCGCGGCCCGACCTCAACCGGGCGCTGGAATGCGTCGAAAGCAAGTATCGCATTCTCGGCCCGATGATCTTGGACGCAGCGGATTTTGGTGCGGCGACGCGCCGGCCTCGATTGTTCATCATCGGCTACGACCCGGCTCGGTTCGACCCTCTGACGATGGCGGACATCGAAGCCAGGAAGGCGCAGCCTGCGACGGTTCGCGCAGCGATCGCCGATTTGCAGTTTGCGGCGCCGATCGACAGCAGCGACGCCTTCGATCATTGGCATATCAAGCAGCGCGGCAGACCGAGCAAATATGCGGTCGCCTTAAGAACAGAGGATTGCACGTTCACTGGACATCGGCGAACCGTCCATACGCCTAAGGTCGTCAAGAGATTCGAGAAGGTCGAGCAAGGCGGGGTCGAGGCGGTGGGTAGGCACCCGCGGTTGAGCTGGGCGGGCCAATGTCCGACGCTGCGCGCGGGAACGGGAAACGATCACGGCTCCTTTCAGTCGGTGCGGCCGATACATCCTGACGAGCCAAGGGTGATCACGGTAAGAGAAGGCGCGCGCCTGCAGGGCTTCCCTGACCGCTTCAGGTTTCATCCGACCGTTTGGCACAGCTTTCGAATGATCGGGAACAGCGTCTCCCCGATCATGTCGAAGGCCATCTTTTCGCTCATAGCAGAACGTATCGACCTACGACCGAGGGCTCAGGTCGCAGCGGAGTAAGAGACTTGGTCGATCGGCTGACGCCGGAGCGGCGGTCATGGCTGATGTCGCGGGTCGGCGGAAAGAACACGACGCCGGAAATCCGCGTCAGGCGAGCTGCGCACGCTTTGGGGCTGAGGTTCAGGCTTCATCGCGGGGATCTTCCAGGCACCCCGGACCTGGTGTTTCCGTGGCGGCGCGTTGCCCTGTTCGTGCACGGTTGTTTCTGGCATCGCCATCCGGGCTGCCGCAAAGCCTCGATTCCAACGACTCGAGCGGATTACTGGGCGGAGAAGTTCCGAACCAACGTCGCTCGAGACAAACGAACGACAGCCGAACTGGAAGCGCTCGGCTGGCAGGTCGTGGTCGTATGGGAATGCGATACGAAGAACGAAGGCGGGCTAAAACGGATTCTTCGAAAGACTGTCTTGAGCAGGCGCCAGAGGTGAACCGAGGTCGGCTGGCCGACACAATCCCACTTCCAGCCGGCCACGCTGCCCCAGCGCCGTCAAGCGGCTGCGCCGGCCCGCTGTGGTTTGGATCCGACGGTCAAGCGTCGGACGAAATCGGGCGAAGCAAACGGATCGGCATTTCGCGCGCAGGTGACACTTCAAGCGATTCGGCGCTCGCGGCAATCGATTCCTCAGCAGTGGGCGAGCGCTCAACCGATGAGAGGCGCCCGCTCCGGGTCTGCGGCTTGTCCTCCCGGATCAGAACTGGATGACCAGCCGTCCTCTCACGCCGCCGGCCTCCAGCCGACGATGCGCGTCGGCCGCCCTTTCCGGCGGATAGACATCCGCCACGCGCAGCGTGATTTCGCCGGACTCGACGTATTGGCGCAGCCGATCGAGCTTCTCCCACTCCTGCGCGTAGGAACGCACGAAAGTTGCGGTGAATCGGATATCGCGCTGCGGGACGCCGAGGAAGCCGCGGACAGAGGTGAAGGCGCCGCCGTCGCGAACCGCGGGGACGACACGCTCGTTGAGCAGCGCTCCGTCCGCAAGCCCGTCGACGCCTTGAGGGAAGTGGCTGCGAAACCGCGACGCGACATCCTCGCCGCGCCGAACGACGATGTCGGCGCCAAGCGAGGCGACCAGCTTTTCGTCTTTCTCGGAGGCGTCGGCGATGACCGTCAGCCCGTCGGCTTTGGCGAGTTGGATGACATAGCCGCCGTAAGCGCCGGCCGCGCCGGTCACAGCGATGACCTGCCCCCTGGACAGCTTGAGCAGGTCGAGCGACAGGCGCGCCGTCAACCCGTTCATGGGCAAGGTGGCGGCCTCGGAATGGCTCTTTCCGGCTGGCGCCCGCACGACCGACCGCGCATCGAGCGCAATTTGCTCGCGATACGCGCCATGGTCGCCTTTCGGCACGACGATGGCCATGACCGCGTCGCCGAGCTTGAGTCTGTCGGGAACGCCGCCGCCAACTTCATCGACGACGCCCGCCACATCCATTCCCGGCACATAGGGCGGCGGATCGGCCTTCTGCTGTTCGGCGCGCGTACCGTTGCGAACGCCGACGTCGGTCGGGTTGACCGTCGCCGCGTGGACGCGGATGCGCACCTCACCCGGGCCGGCGTGAACTTCGGGCAATTCAATGACCTGGAGAACTTCGGGCCCACCCTGGGCGAATAATCCAACTGCACGCATTGTTACGTCCTTTGTCCGATCGCCGCCGCCGATCTTGGCCCTCCCATCGGATATAGGCGCCGGCCGCCCGTCCGGAAACCCGCTCTCCCGTTTGGCATTGCCGGCGCTTGCGGG
>PLTD01000159.1 GCA_003165335.1 Rhodospirillales bacterium
CAACGAGCTGACAGTAACATCGCCAAATTGCTCGGGCAGGCTCGGAAACTACTCATACTGAAACCGTGTTACGGCACCCCTTCGCATGATCGACGCACCTGCGCTGGTTACGACCAAAAGCGTCCCGCGAGGCCTTGACGCAACGGCCCCGCTATCGTCACCGCAGTTTTCCTATCAGTAGGTCTGTCACCACAAGACTGCCTACGGCCTAGGGACGGAAGCGAGTTGGCCAAGTACCGCAACAAGGGGGCGGACCTCTTCATTGTCGATGCTGCCGAGCGACCGCTCCTACCCTCTGGGAAGCACTGAACTGCAAAAATTACCGGCCAAGTAATAGAAAACCTCGCGGCCTACATCACCTGCTGATTCTGGAGGGCCCGCCGCCGGCGCGGCAGCGCTCAACAGAGACGGATCACGCNNTAACCGCAGCCACAACCAAAAATAGTCCCGGCTAATTATTTGGTCTTCTTTTCCGTCGCGCCATGACTGGACCCGACGACGTGCTTGTTTTGGCGAAATGCAAAGCCGATAAATCCAAGCATGATAAAGACTGCTCCGGTCACCATTAGCCAGTGCGGATATTGTAGCGCCGAGAGATGCGTCACTGAGGGCTCTCATTTTCTTGTCTGCAGCGCGACTGCGCCGACGCAAGAGCACGCGAGGCTATAAGCCGTTCGGTCGGCCGCAAATACAAACGACGGAATCTTATGCCGCCCCAAGCCTTCGACTTCAGCGGGTCTTCTGCCAGCGCCACACTCGCCTTGGTGTGCAATGCCTTCGGGCATCCTGAACACCCAGGAAACTCAAAAGCGCAGAAATCCCTGTACGAGTCTTCAGGTTCTCCGCCCGGCGATGTAGCTGCAAATCGACATACAAAAGGCGGTCCCGCTGGGCTGGCCAGTGCCATGATGCTCTCGTTGGATCAGACGGGAGCACAACACTCTCAGTCGCCGGTAAATGTCGAGGATGGGGCGGCGATGGAACCTGAATGGAACTTTTGGGCCCGAAATGTTGGTCAATTTTGATCAGTCACAGAAAATTAACAATTGAAGAGATCGGCGATCAATCGCAACTCTTCGGAGTCAGCGTTTGCTTGCGCTCGCGCGGCAACGGTTCTCGCATCAGGATCAGCCGGCGAAGACCGATCTTTACAGTGGAGAGCGAGCCGTCGTCCATCGCGCGCAAGACCTCGGCTGGACTGAGGCCAGTGATGTCGCAGTATTTGCGGACAGAGTATGTGACCCGGGTCAACGGGTAGATACACCTTTCGCGCGGTCGCCGGGGTTTAGGGAGCATCTGATGATTGCCCGAGGTCGCGCGGCTTTCGTAGTTCTCGGTCAATTCGCCGGTGGGCTCTGTGGGCTGCCATGCCCTTGAGCTTCGTCTTGGTCTTGCCGGTCGTGACCGTACTGCCGATCCGGAACTGCCATTGCCACATCCCGGGCTCGACCTGCACGAGGGTGAACTCAATGCCCCGCCGGTTCATGGCTTTTGCTTCGGCTGTGAGGACGGCTGCTTGGCCTCTTCCTCTGCCAGTAGCTTCAACAAGATTTGGCGCGCCGCATCGTCTGGCGCTTCAGCGAGACATCTCCTGAAGAGGGCTATGTTCTCCCTGCGGATGAACCTCTCCATAGTTCCGATCCTTAGATCAGCCGGGAGCACAACACTCTCAGTCACCGATAGATGCCGAGGTCAGCGCGGTGATGGTCAAATCATGGCACGTCGGATACCCGACATAAAGACCAAAGTTCCACCTTGAGCGAGCTTTCAACCCAGGCGTGAGGCAAGGGGCGGCGCCCAAATGGCAGAGGCACCCAAGCTGCCAGCTGCGGCGTCCTCCGTACGACCACCGACTACGCCCATATGTCGGTTAATCGGTGCGGCGTGCCATCTGGCTTGGCTAGGGGAGCGGAGCAGCTTTTTGGTCGCTAGGCGGTAAGCCATCCAAATGCTCGGAGCCAATGGTGCCGCCGTCGCTTCCGCGTCCTTGAGATGTGCTGACACCGTGCCGGTGAGGCGAGGAAAATATCTCGCTACCACCTACTTAACTAATTNNGAACCTGGGACCCGATGATTAAGAGACATTGGGTCGACACGCTAAAATCATACTCGTGAAACCACTCTATGTACCGGCCAACAGCTCTTCTCTGATTTCGCGCGCCCGTTCCTCCGTTAAGCCGATAGCCGGAGAACCCAGAAACTTTACCGGGGCCTTGGACTGCCGGTCCCAAACCATCCAACCACGGGTTCCGACCGTTATAACGTAACACGGCAGGTCAGGGGTTAGTTCAGTCATTTGACTTTCACCTTCAGCCCCAGCTCAACCAGCCTGCGGATTGCCTCAGGACGGCCGGGAATGTCTTCCTGTTTACGCCGCCAATCATCCAGCTGTTTCGCCATGTCGGGTTGAATGCGAACCCCGACCAAATCACCCGTTACGACCGCTCTCTTTTTTGGTGTTTTCATGTTAACACGAATTGATTTGCCCATGTCCTCATGTTAACCCGAAATTCGAGATAGGAGGAAGTCAGGCCTTTCTCCGGAATGGAGGGATACACGAGTCGCACGGCCGAGATCGATCGCGACATAAGCGTGCAGATATCCCCCGTGCATAATTCGATCAGACCAAGCTCGCCGAACAATTTGGCGGGGTACTCCTTTACAAATGAATTTTTTGGGTCCAACCATGTGGCTCACCTCTGATTACACCCACCTCACCCCGCCCGCACTTAGCGGTCGCCTGTTCAGGCATTCGTCGGGATCTGAGGACTGGGCAATCTCCAAAAAAATTCTAATCCCGATCGACGGCGGAGCTGTGTCGAAGCGGGATTGGGGTCAGAGGTTCGAGATGAGCTGCAAGACATTGACTGTTTGGCCTGCGTCGCTGCGATTGGATCAGGCCGCTGAATACTGCGGCTTGTGCGTCGAGACTTTCAAGGCGAAATGCCCAACAAAGCCGATCGAGTTCACGCTATCATCAAGAGGACACCGTTGGCTTCGGGTCAGACTGGATGAATGGCTTTCATCCATCGACCCGAACACACCGACGTCTTCGGTCAGGCGGTTCGGAGATAAGATCAATGGTGGTTAGGGTGAAGCTCCATGGACTCAAGATCTCGCCATCTCGCGGAAAGTATTACGTCTATGTCCGCGCGACTGGTGAGGTCCTGATCAAGGGCTTTGCCGGCAGCAAAGACGACCTGCATAAGCGCCTCGCCATGCCCGACATGCTCGGTGCCTACAACATCAGGCGCAAGCGGGATCCGAAGTCTTATCCAGAGCGGACTCTCGGCTGGCTCGTCCATTGGTACACGACGGAGTGCCCCGAGTTCCTGCGCCTCAGTGAGACGACTAAAGAACAATACAAGGAAGGTTACGACTACCTGGAGGACGAGTTCGACTGCCCGCTCGACGCCATCACACAGCCGACGCTGTACGAGGTCCGCGATCGTTGCGTGCAGGATAAGTGGCCGACGTTTGCCGACAAGATGATGACGGCCCTGTCCTCGATGTTCACGCGCGCGGTAAAGCGCGGGAAGATGAACGGCAACCCCGCCATCGGCGTCGAGAAGGCCCGCAAGCCGAACAAGAATGCCAACCGCGAATGGCGGCCGGAAGAATGGACGACAGCGATCCAACTGGCGCCGCCCAAGTTCAAGGTCATCTGCATGCTGGCGCGGTACATCGGCTATCGGAGCCAGAGCCTCGCTATAATCCAGTGGAGCCACTACCAGCCGGATCCGATCTACGTGAAGTGCTTTCGTATGAACCACAAGAAGAATGATGAATCGAGCTGGGTGCCCGCGCGGCCCGAGTTGCAGGAATTCTTGGATGGCCTGATACGGACCTCGACCCATATTGCGACGAAGCACAACGGAGCGTCTTGGCGGGACGAGGAGCAGCTGCAGAAGGCCTTCAGCAATTGGCTGAGTGCCTTGGAAAAGAAGGGGCTGGTCGGCGCCGGCCTGACCCTGCACGGGCTGCGTGTGACGTATGCTGCGGCCCTGAAGAGGGACGGAGCCAACAACTCCGGTGTCGCCGCGGCGCTGGGCGACCGCGACGAGCGCATGGGCGCGCACTACACACGCCACGTAGAGAATGAGGCCAAGGTGGTGATGGCGTTCGGCAAACCGAAGAAGAAGGCGAAGACCAGAAAGTGAACATTTTTGGCAAACGGATGGCTTTTGGTGGCAAACATTCGAGCCAACCAACACTTAAAGCACTGAAAAAAACATCTTTTTGTGATAGAAAGAACAAAGGGAGGGCTCTGAGAAAGCCCTCCCTCGTCGATGTCGATCTTTCCGCGCGAGGGTCCCGGGTGACATCCCCACCCCTCCCCGCGCGATGACCAAACTGTTTGCGCGCAACCCTGTGTAACAACGACCTCGCGGGAACCTGGAGAAAACCGGCGAGGCACTAAGCCCGCGGACCCTAGCTGCCCCCGCAGCCATCCCCAACCGCATAGTTAACTTAACGTTAACGACGCAAACCTGCCGCGTCGGGCGGCAAAATGCAGCTGCGGCATGGACGCTGCAAAGCCTGTCCTGCACAACAATCCGGGGAATGGGCGTGCGCGAAAGCGGGACAGAAATGTCCCGCCCGAGCGAACGCCGGGCAAGGCAGGGCATGAAACATCCGTCGACCCGCGAATTCTTCGCCTATTGGGACGAGCGGCGCGGCGACGCGCGTGCGCCGGACCGTAGCGAGATCGAGCCCGGCGCCGTGCGGGAACTGCTCGCCGACATCTTCGTGCTGTCGTATGACGCAGCCGGCGGTTACCCGTTCCGCGTCGCCGGTACCCGGGTTTGCGCCCTGCTCGGCTGCGATCTGAAGGACCGCAGTTTTTCGCAGCTGTTCGCGGCCGGCAGCCGCCGCGAGATCGAGGACATCATCGCCGTGGTGTCGGAGGAAATGCTGGCCGCGGTCGCCGGCATCACCGCGACGTCGCAGGACGGCACGGCAGCGCATCTGGAGTTGCTGTTGCTGCCGTTCAACGCCCGCGCCCATGCGCCGCTGAGCCTGACCGGATTGCTGGCGCCGTTCCAGAGCGGCCCCACTTTGCTCGGCGATTTCAGACTGACCTCGTATCGCTATCTCGGCCACCAGCCGCCGCAACGGCTGGTTCCGCGCGCGCTGCGCAAACTGGCGATCGCGCGCGGCTTCATGGTCTATGAGGGCCTGGGCTGAGAAGGCCAGGGCTGGGAAGGCCTGGGCTGAGAAGGTCTGGGCCGAAATCTTGCCGCCCGTCCCGGTTGCATCCGGGCATTCGCCCGTAGTTTCATGGAACCGCCGCTAACGGCTCATTAACCCTGTCGGCCGTAGGGTCGGACGACACCGAAGAGGCCGGTTGTCGGGTGGCGAAGATGGCGTTTGCGAGCAAGAAATCTATCCTTCCGGCCGCCGAAGAGCGCCGACGCTTTCAGCGGGTGAAGGTTCACCTGCTCGGCCGCTACATGCTGCCGGATCGCCGCGAGTTTCCCTGCCAGATCATCAATATGTCTCCCGGCGGCCTGGCGCTGCTGGCGCCCGGCATCGGCAATGTCGGCGACCGCGTGATCGCCTATCTCGACCATATCGGCCGGGTCGAGGGCAAGATCACCCGCATCATCGACAATGGCTTTGCCATGAGCGTGGGCGCCACCGCCCGCAAGCGCGACAAGCTCGCCGCACAGCTGACCTGGCTCGCCAATCGCGACATTCTCAATCTGCCGGAAGACCGCCGCCACGACCGTATCGTGCCGCGCAACCCGATTTCGCTCCTGACGCTCGAGGACGGCACCAAGATGACCTGCCGCATCATCGACATGTCGCTGTCCGGCGCCGCCATCGCCGCGGAAAACCGGCCGCCGCTGAAATCGCTGGTCATGCTCGGCAAGGTCCAGTCCCGGGT
>PLTD01000064.1 GCA_003165335.1 Rhodospirillales bacterium
TATTCTCTACCGTCATTCCCGCGAAAGCGGGAATCCAGTTTATTTCCCAATATTCTGTGTGGCTTCCGGTATTTCTTTGGACACTCTAAAACCTGCAAGATCGTAGTGATCGTGAGCGTTGTCGAAAAGGCGTGCCGTTGAGGTCAGATATTCTGGAGCGGACCTCCAAGAACCACCACGCAACACTCTTTGAGCGCAATTGCCCACCAACCAAGCACCACCGTCCGCCGGCGCACCTGCATAGTTTAAGTTCCAGCAGTCTTTGGTCCATTGCCAAACATTTCCAAGCATGTCGTAGAGGTGAAAACTATTTGCGCCGTAGAGCCCGACTGGAGCCGGTTGCTGGTGATCCCAGGGGGTGCCGCAGTGAAGACAGACAGCCTTGTTCGAACCAATGGCGTTTCCCCACCATCGGGTTGTTCGCGTGCCTGCACGCGCCGCATATTCCCACTCGGCTTCGCTCGGCAGATAGTACCACCCATTCAGCAGTGCCGGATTTGCCTGAGCTAACTTCTTATTTATCCAATCGACGTAAGCGCGCGCCTCGTCCCAACTCACGCACACGACCGGATCGCGATCGGACTGATCAAAGCCTGGGTGGCGCCAATCGGCTTCAGAGGAAAAACCTCCATATCTTCCGCCCGCCATAAAGCAGGGTTGGTTCGCCGAATATCCTGTTTCTCTTACAAATGCTGCAAATTCGCCGCGCGTCACCGGATATTTACCAAGTGCGAACGGGCGTTGAATTTTTACAGGGTGCTGGGGCATAACGGTTTTGCTCCAACGCCAGCTATCCACAATTTTATAGGTAAATGATTCCTGCTTGGCATCACGTTTGGCCTCATCTGTTGACAAGCCCATCAGAAAATTTCCAGCCGGCAGCACAACCATTTCAGGGCAGTCCGGGCAATCGCGAAACGTATCGCCCGGCTGAATAGATTTTGACACTGCCCATGCACTCAACGACAGGCAGCAGAGGGTTATAGCAAGAGCCACAACATTGAATTTTTTCATCGCATAAACCCGGCTCCACGAAGCATAAAATAATGAGAATCATTTAACCCGGTTGATACCCCGGCTATCACCTTTATTCCGCCTCAACCATCCTCCGCAGCGTCTCCGGCATATGCCGCACCAACGCAAGCGGCGGGTTCGCCTGATACAATTCGATAGACCGCCCCAGCGCCCGGGCAATCTCCGCACCGTCATAGGCGGGATGCGTCCCCCGCAACGCGACTGCCTCCGCCTCCCCGTCGATCCGCCGAACCCCGCGTTGGGGCTCGCCGGCGGCTTGGCGCAGCATGGGGCCCAGCACATTTTCGCGGAAAAAGCCGAGCATGCCGATGGCTTCGAACAGCTCGCCGCGCAACAGCCTTGCGGCGCAGTAATGCAGCCAGACCCAGGCGCGGTCCTCGAACCATTGCGGGTCCTTGTTCGGCCAAGCGACGGCGGCGGTGTCGATCCGGCCGGCCACATCGGCGGGCGTCCGCGCCCAGAGGATGCGCGGCCGCTCGATCATCGCCGCCAGGTCGGCGAGCCTGACGAATTTGAGGTCGACATGGATGAGCGGCGGGCCATACAGGCAGATCAGCAGCCGCGGCTCGCCCACATATTCACCGGTGAATGCCGCGAGCAAATCGCCCAGCACTTGCGCGATGGCGTGGCGACTCTCCAACACTTCGGCGTAGTCGTCGTCCCGCACAACCAGCACCAGGTCGAGGTCCGAATGTTCGTCGAACCCGCCGTGGATCATTGAACCGGCCCCCAGAATCGCGTCGAAGCGCGCATCGGCCTCGACCGCCGCTAGGATACGGCTGAGTGATTCGGCGTGATGGTCGGGCAGCGGGCCGGGCATTGCTCACTCTAATCCGTCCCGCGGCGCGGATAGAAGCGTTAAAGCACCTACTCCAGCGCGGCGAAGGCCGGCGCGCAATCGACCTTGCCCTTTGTCACGCTGAGTTCGCCGTGCAGCGGGATGGCCATAAAATGCGGTCCGGCATAGGGCGAGGCGAAGCCGCGCGCGAGGTCGGGGTCGAAGCCGAAGCGTTCGTAATAGTCGCTGTTGCCCAAGACGAACACGGCATCCCAACCTTCTTCGGCTGCGCGCCGCAGGCCCTCATAGATCAACCGGCCGCCGATGCCGGAATTCTGCCGATGGCTTGCGACGGAGACCGGGGCAAGGCTCAACGCCCTGAAAGGGGCGCGCATTTTCGAAAACAGAACATGGCCCACGATCACGCCAGCCTCGACCGCGACCAGCGAGATGACGCTGTCGCCGTCGGCGCGCAATCGGTCGACCAGGTCGGCTTCGTCGCGCTGCCCGAAGGCTGCGGTGACGAGTCTATGGATGGCGGGAATGTCGGCAAGCTGTTCGTCGCGGATGATCATATGCGCTAACCCGGCTTCAGATCGCGATCCTGGTCTATATCGCATCGTAATACGCATGTGGCCCGCTGTTCTTGCCATGCCGGGCGCGATGCCGGGCATCGACGAATCGGCGCGACGCCTCGTCTTCCATCGTACAGCGGACCGTGATTTTTACATCGCTCAATTGCCACCTCGTATGGTCCGCACACCGGACCGAAAATCCGCCATTCGCCGTTCGACCCATTGGAACAGGTGGGTCGTTTCGGCGCCTTGAAACTGCCTGATGGCAGTATGCGCCTCGGCACGGACCGCAACTCTCCATTATAGCGCCGTTAGAGTAAGCAATGCGTTAGCGAGAAAGCAGATCGGCTTTCATCCAACTGGGCAACGGCAATGACGGTCAGCCCGGCCCCGCCTCGAACAGCTTGAGGCCGGGCGGGATGATTGTCCACGCGGGTCGGCCTCGGGTGAAGATGGCGATCGAGGGCTGGAAGACCGAAGGCTCGTCCAGAGTGCCGGCATAAATCGTATGCTCGATGTCCCGGCCCACCACGCCGCCGAACACCAGCCCGCCGCAGGTGGGGCAGAAGTTGCGCACCGCCTCCCCGCCCCGCGCCGACCGAGAAACGAACATCCGCGTCTGGCCGCTGAACCTCAGCGCGCCGGCTCGGTACCCCATGAAAGGAATAAAGCCCGAACCCGACGCCTTGCGGCAGTCCGCACAATAGCAATATCCGCCATATTGCGGATCGCCCTCGGCATCATAGCGTATGGCGCCGCAGAGACAGCCGCCGGTGTGAACTTTTCCGGTCATCGCCGATCGCCCTCCAAGCTAAACCCATCACTCCCACTTCTTCGGCAGATGGGCCTTAGGGCCAAATCTATTCGCCCTGCCCCGTCATTGCGAGCCCCGGGGCGCTATGCGCCCCGTCGAGTAGGCGCGGGGAATTACTTNNCCAGCGATAGCTGGGCTGATGCCTGCGGCAGGTTATAATCGGTCCACAGGGTTTTGAGCGAGGCCAACCGTCCGTTGAACCAGGACGGTGGGTAGGCTCGCGTCATCGCCGGGCGGTTCGATT